>CAZCQC010000034.1:0-26656 GCA_964500155.1 uncultured Rikenellaceae bacterium
CTTGCCATTCTATTTCTATCCTCCTTCTACAAACAGGACGCATCTACGATGCTCCGATCCCATGGTAGCTGCTAATCTAAAAACAGGCCGCACCCCGCAAAGCGGGGCAGGCTCTACGGCGCTGTAATTAAAACTGTCTTCAGTCCTGTAGGGACGACCTGGTTGTAGTACCAGTCATTTACCCTGTTATTAAACCTCGTAGAGGCGGATTGTTTGTTATTCATGTATATTTGTAAAAACTTGATATTCCTCCGAAAATGGAAGATTCCATTTTATCCCCCCGCGAAATTCGTCGTTACAGCCGGCAGATCATGCTTCCTGAGATTGGTATCCCAGGTCAGGAAAAACTAAAGCAGGCACGGGTACTTGTTATAGGTGCCGGGGGATTAGGATGCCCTGTACTTCAGTACCTGGCTGCAGCCGGGATTGGAACCCTTGCCATTGCAGAATTTGACACAGTTAACGATACTAACCTTCAGAGGCAGGTGCTTTACGGTTCTGACGACGTAGGTAAGCTAAAGTCAATTATTGCTACCAACAGGGTTGAAAATCTTAACAATCTTATTGTAACTGAAAGGAAAAACCTGAAGATAGATACATCAAATTCGCTGCGTATCTTAAGAGAGTATGATGTAATCGTCGATGCGACGGATAATTTCGAATCAAGGTATATTATAAATGATTCATGCGTGATCCTTGGCAAACCAATGGTTCACGGGGCAATATACAAATATGAGGGTCAGGTATCCGTATTTAACTTCCGGGGCGGACCAACATACAGGTGTTATAATCCACAAATTAATAGTGAGAACTTTAAGAATCCTAAGCCTGCAGAGGTGGGACTTCTTGGAGTGCTTCCCGGAATAACCGGAACATTTATGGCAAATGAAGTGATCAAGATAATCACCGAAACCGGAAATGTCCTTTCAGGCAAAGTGCTGATTTTCAATATTTATGAATATTTGTTTAACATAATAGAAATCCAGAATACACCTGAAAATCATAATATTACGAGACTTCAGGATAATTATTGACTTTTCTTTTCTATCTATTTATTTCTATCTATTTATTACCCTATATTTCACAGATATGAAACTTCTTCTGATCAGCAACTCCACAAATCCGGGAGAACAATATCTTGATTATCCAAAACAGAATATCAGGGAATTTCTCGGGGAGAAACATATTAAGGCTCTTTTTATCCCTTATGCTGCAGTGACATTCTCATACGATGATTATGAACAAAAGGTCCGCGACAGGTTCAGGGAGGCAGGTCACGATATAATTTCAATCCATCATTACACAGATCCTGTCGTTGCGGTAAGGAAGGCATCGGCCATAGTGGTTGGCGGCGGCAACACCTGGATGCTTTTAAAGCTTCTGCACGATCACAGGCTGATTGAGCCCGTCAGGGAAAAAGTTCTTGCAGGCATACCTTATATCGGGTGGAGCGCCGGATCGAATGTGGCATGCCCGACAATAATGACCACAAACGATATGCCTGTTGCCGAACCCTCCTCATTCAAGGCATTTAACCTTATTCCCTTTCAGATCAATCCCCATTACCTTGATGCAAATCCTGCCGGCCATGCGGGTGAAACAAGGGAACAGCGTATCGAGGAGTTCATTGAAGTAAACCCCGGCATCTGGGTTACGGGTCTCAGGGAAGGAACGATGTTCCTGATTGAAAACCGGGAAATCAGTTTGATCGGACGGAGAAACGTCAGGATATTCAAGAAGGACCATCAGCCGCTTGAGCTTGGAGAAAATGATGATTTCCGCTTCCTGTTCAAATAAAAATATTTTTTGCTTCAAATAATATAACTTTGCCTCCCGTTAACTACCCGTGTGAAGGAAATTTACCTGATGTAAATGAAACTGGCGGCAAAGATTCTCAAAATAACATCAATACTTTTTGTTTCAGTATTGGTTTTACTGTTTTCCCTGTCGCTGATAATGCAGAACAAGGTTGCGGGGATATTACTGAGAACGCTTAACAATAACTTCTCAACTAAAATAGAAACAGGTTCTTACAGGCTCTCTCTGATAAGGAAATTCCCAAAAGCAACGGTCGAACTTAAAAATGTACTTGTTCATTCTTCCCCGGATTTTGACCGGGCTGCATTCAGGGGAATCAATACCGACACACTTCTTACGGCAAAATCAGCATACATCGATTTCAGGACTCTCGACATGCTCAGAGGAACCTATACTTTTACAAAAATAAGTGTCAGATCAGGTAAGCTGAACCTGTTTACGGATACATCCGGTCATTGTAATTATGATCTCTCAAAAAATAAAGATAATACAGATGGTGCCGATAATGTGAGGCTTAACCTGAACAGGATCAGTTTGTCTGATGTAGGATTTGTCTATAACGACCTGAGGGTTGATCTTATAATCGGGGGAATGTTTAAAGATGGACAGCTAAGGAGCAAAATCAGGGGTAATAATATTGACTTCGATGGAAATTCAAAAGTGATATTCGACCTGTTTCAGCTTGGCAGCTTTTCAATTCGGCAAAGTATCGCGGCGGAGCTTGAGGTAGGGCTGAATCAGAATGAAAAGGGAACTTTTTTCAGAAGAAGCACAATGAGGATTGAGAACTGGGATTTTGTGCTTACCGGTTTTGTTGCATCCGACAATTATCTTGACCTTAATGTCGCAGCAGATAATATTGATATCTCAAAAATAACCAGATTCCTGCCTGAAAAATACAGCAAAGCAGCCACAGCTTATCATCCTTCAGGCACACTTAAGTTTAACTGGGCAACCAAGGGGAAGCTTACAGCGAATGAAGATCCCCATTATAACATAACATTCTCCATTAAAAATGCTCATATTGAAAACTCCAGATCCGATCTGAAGATTGAAAAATTTTCATTTGACGGTGCATTTACAAATGGTGCAAAAAACCGACCTCTGACAAGTTCATTCAGTGTAACCAATTTTACTACCCGGCTCGGATCGGCCGACTATAAAGGATCATTTTCAGTGTCGGATTTCACAAATCCGAAGACCGAATTTATTTTTAAAGGAAGACTATTACCAGCCGAGCTGCGGGAATTTCTGAATCTTAAGAATGTCACCATGGCGGAAGGATCGATCGATCTGAACCTTAAATTTTCAGGAAGGCCGGGGAAAAAAGATTCTTACAGGTTTTCTGATGTTTTTAACCTGGATTCACAATCGGAGGTTGTTTTTAGCTCGGTTGGGATAAGCCTTGAAAACAAGCAGTTGGATATAAGGGATGCAACAGGAAGTTTCATTATCAACGAAAGCACAACTACCGACAATTTCAGGCTGACACTTAATAAACAGAAAATATTATTCTCAGGGAAATTTGTCAATTTTCCGGGCTGGCTCACAGGAAATCCTGTTAATCTGCTGGGATCAGCAACTATTTCAGCCTCATCTTTCAGGCCCGAACTGTTTATGAACATCTCAGAAGAAAATGCAAAAAAGAGCAAAGAGAATGCAGCACAGGCCCCGCTTTCACTTCCAGATGATATAAATCTCGATGTAAATTTCAAGGTCGATACTCTTGAATACAAGAAATTTGATGCCAGGAATATTGCCGGTACCCTCAGCATCAAACCAAAAATGTTGAATTTCAGAACCTTCAGCATGAATTCACAAAAAGGCCGTGTCTCCGGGAACGGCCTGGTTGTGCAGAACCGCGATAAATCCTTTATCGGCAGGGGAAGTTTTGCGATTGCCGGAGTTGATGTAAATGAGTCATTTGTGACATTCAATAATTTCGGGCAGGATTTTCTGAAAGCTGAAAATCTTGCCGGAACACTTTCAGGGAACATAACACTTATTTTACCTGCTGATTCATTATTGAATCCCGATATCAGGTCAATTGTAGCTGAAGGGAAATACATTCTGACTGACGGAGCTTTGATCGATTTCAATCCCATCAAGGCTTTATCTTCATTCATTGAGCTTTCAGAGCTGGAGAATATAAAATTTGACAGGCTCGAAAATGATTTCTTTATAAGGAACAATGTTTTTTATCTGCCCCAGATGGATATTAAATCTTCAGCTGTTGATCTCTCGGTGAATGGAGAGCACAGCTTTGATAATGATTACCAGTATCATGTTAAAATGCTGCTTTCCGAGATCCTCAGCAACAAAGCAAGAAAAAACAGGATCAGTCCGGATGAGTTCGGGGAAGTTCAGGATGACGGACTCGGCAGGACCTCTTTATTGCTTAAAATCGTCGGAAAGGGAGAGGAGGTAAAAGTCAGCTACGATATGAAGGCTGCCGGTAACCAGATCAGAGAGGATCTTAAAAAAGAAAAACAGACCCTTAAAACAATAATTAATGAGGAGTATGGGTTGTATAAGAAGGATTCTGAACCGGTGCAAAAAAAGAGTTCAAGGCCCAGATTCAGGATAACATGGGAAGGATCGGATTCGACTTCAACTGAAACAGAACCTCCGGTTCAAAGAAAAGAGAGTTTTTTAGACAGACTTTTTAAAAAGAAATAGTACTTTTTCACCTATAAAAGATAAACACTTGAATATTTTCCGGAACAGAAATAACTGGCAGGTCTTTTTATTCCTATTTGCCATTCTAATCGGTGTTGGCTCTCTGATTTATACCCAGTTCCTCGTGCGAAGCCTTAAAGTGGAGGAACGTAAAAAAGTTGAAATGTGGGCAGAGGCTACAAGACTTATCAATACGGCAGATTCCACACAGAACCTTGATTTTCTTCTTACAATTATAGAAAATAACAATACGGTGCCGGTAATTCTGACTGATGGTTCTGATAATATAATTGCCACCAGGAATATTGAACAGGTGAAGATCGAAGACTCAGGGCTTATGGGAGTTAAGCTGGAAAAAATGAAAAGTGACAATGACCCTATAATCATTGACCTTGGAAACGGAACATCGAACAGAATTTACTATAAGGACAGCATCATACTCAGCCAGCTGATGTATTATCCCTTTATTCAGCTTGGATTCATCATTCTGTTCATCCTTGTTTCATATCTGGCTTTAAGTTCATCCCGCAAGGCTGAGCAGAACCGTGTATGGGTCGGGATGTCAAAAGAGACCGCCCATCAGCTTGGAACACCAACCACCTCAATGTCGGGCTGGATTGAAATTCTTCAGAATAATTATCCCGACATACCTGTAACAAAGGAGCTTGCACTTGATGTCAAAAGGCTTGAAAAAGTTACGGAAAGGTTCTCAAGGATCGGGTCAAAACCATCGCTTACGCAGGAAAATATTACAAGCCTTATCCAGAATTCTGTTAACTACCTGAAGACAAGATCATCATCAAAAGTGCTGTTTGTTTTGCCTTTCTCGGCTGATGAGGAGATTAATATACCGGTTAACCCTCCTCTTTTCGAATGGGTGATAGAAAATGTATGTAAGAATGCAATTGACGCAATGGAGGGAGACGGGGAAATCACAATCAGGGTGGAGGAAGCTGAAAAACATGCAATCATTGATATCTCCGACACAGGTAAGGGAATGCCCAAATCGGCCTGGAAAAAAGTATTCAATCCCGGATTTACAACCAAAAAAAGAGGATGGGGACTTGGTCTATCGCTTGCTAAAAGAATAATTGAAGAATATCATCACGGAAAGATCTTTGTCAGGTCTTCGGAGATTGGCAAGGGAACCTGCATAAGGATCATGATGAAAACCGGTATTGTCTGATTCCGCCTCATTATACTTAATTCTATTCCCGGATGAACCGGAAAGATATTGAAATTATGGCACCCGCAGGATCGTATGAGTCGTTGATGGCTGCGATCCAGGGAGGTGCCGATTCGGTTTATTTCGGAGCTGAAGATCTTAATATGAGGGCAGCCTCATCGGTCAACTTCACACTGGATGATCTCCGGAACATCGCAAAAATCTGCAATGAGAACAGCATTAAAAGTTATCTTACCGTAAATGTGGTTGTTTTTGATCATGAAATAGAGCAGATGCACCGGATAATTGACTCTGCGGTTGAGAGTGGGATTTCAGCGATAATAGCATCTGACCTTTCAGTAATAAATTATGCGTTCCGTTCGGGAATTGAGGTTCATCTTTCGACACAACTCAACATTACAAACATAGAAGCACTTAAGTTCTACTCACAGTGGGCTGATGTTGTTGTTCTGGCAAGAGAGCTGAATCTTGATCAGGTTAAAAATATCAGTAACAAGATCACTGAACAGAATATAAGAGGACCTCGCGGAGATCTTGTAAAAATTGAAATGTTTGTTCACGGGGCTCTCTGCATGGCAACATCAGGTAAATGCTATCTGAGTCTTCACGAAAACAACATGTCGGCCAATCGCGGGAAGTGTTATCAGACCTGCAGGAAATCATACCTGGTTACTGATAAGGAATCAGGATACCAGCTCGAGATCGATAATGAATATATAATGTCCCCCAAGGATCTCTGCACAATTGGATTTGTAGATAAGCTTATGGAAGCAGGTGTGATGGTTTTCAAGATTGAAGGAAGGGCAAGATCGGCTGAATATGTAAAAACAGTGTCATCATGCTACGATGAAGCAGTCAAAGCAGTATCGGAGGGTTCATACAGTGATGAAAAAATAATGGAATGGAAAACCAGGCTTGAACGTGTTTTTAACCGTGGTTTCTGGGATGGATATTACCTGGGACAGAAACTTGGTGAATGGAATAACCGCTACGGGTCATCTGCCACAAAAAGAAAAGTCTATCTGGGAAAAGTCACTAACTATTTTTCAAAGCTTAAAGTGGCTGAGATAAAGCTTGAGAACGGAGATCTGGAAAAAGGGGAAACAATCCTTATTACAGGACCAACGACAGGAGTGATCGAATACACCGCGGGAGAGATACGTGTTGATCTCAAAGAAACAGATAAGGCATCGAAGGGAGAGTTTTGCTCCGTAAAGATGTCTGATGTGGTAAGACGTTCCGATAAGGTCTATAAATGGGTTGATGCCTGATTCATCTTTCTATCCTGCCAGCTGCTTCAATCACAAGGCGGGCATTTGTTTCAATATCATCGGTGGCGGCATTAACATAGTAAATGTTTTTGCCCTGCTTTTTTCCAAGCCCGAATAAATAGGTTTTGTCGTAGTAATGAAGTGTAATCTCAATGGCTTTTGTGTAATCTCCTCTCCGAACAGCTTCAGTTGCTTCTTTTGTTCTGTCTCCTCCCAGACGCCTGCTTATCTTCATTATGATTGATATAAGTACATCTGAAGAATAACAGGAATACTCTTCAATCAGGCGCGGAAGTCTGGTTTTGACATCCATCAGAAGTATGATTACGGGATTCTTCTGCATATTGAGATAAAATTCCTCCGGCATGAATATATTGCCAATATTCCTGCTTTCGTCCTCGAGCCAGAGAGGCTTATCTGGGTCATTCTGTTTCAATTCTTCAAACAGCAGATTGGCAAAATGTTCCGATGATGGCTGAGGATGCTGTCCAAGAGAACCGAATGCCGAACCTTTATGACTGGCCAGCTTTTCAAGATCAATGACCTGATGATTTTTTCTTTTCAGGTAATCCAATATATGAGTTTTACCGCTCCCGGTGAGGCCTCCCAGGATTATCATATTCCTGTTCACTGAAAGATTTTCAAGGATGAAATGCCTGTAAGCTTTGTACCCGCCCTCCAGAATATTTGTTTCAATCCCTACAAGGGAAAATAGCCACGCCATGGCTTCAGATCTCATGCCGCCTCTCCAGCAGTGAACAAGAAGCCTGCCCTCTTTCGATATTTCAAGTGCCTTATCAAGCTTCAGATGCATTGAGGGACCTGACAGTTTCAATCCCTCAATAATGGCTTTTACGCGTCCTTCTTTTTTATATCTGATACCAACAGCTTCTCTTTCTCTGTCATCGAATAAAGGTATGTTACAAGATCCCGGAATATGTCCCAAACCGAATTCTGAGGGCGACCTCACATCTATTACCGGTGTTTTTCCTGCCAGATCAAGAAATGTTTTGATATCTGTTTTTACCTCCGGATGATATATCATGTACATTCAATCATTTTGATTGTCAGTGCAAATAACTCATCAAACTTAATAAGTAATCTTAATTTCTGATGAAGTACCTGGAGAAGAATTTTTTCAGGTCGTCTATTCTTACAGGCTTGGGGATGAATTCCCTTATCCCTGAAAGTTCTGCTTTCCTTTTTGAATCGGGCATGTTATCAGCGGTAAATGCCACTATCAGAAGGGTGTTGTCGTACTCGAGGATCTTGCGTGCCGACTCAAAGCCATCCATCCCTGGCATTATCAGATCCATGAAAATAACATCATATCTGCGGGTTTTTGCCTGTATAAGTCCTGCGAAGCCGTCATCGGCAAAATCGAAGGAGTAACCCATGCTCTTAAGCATTGTCCCGATAACCTTCTGGTTCATTTTGTTGTCCTCGACTACCAGTATCCTGAGATCTTTTCTTGATTTTTCCTTTTCGGTTTCCGGGGCAATTCTGTCAGTTTGAGGGAAGCTCATCCTGATGGTATCGTAGAGTTCCTTAATTTCGTAAGGCTTTACAATATAGTGATCGATCCCCATAGTGATACATTTGAGCAGATTGCCTTTTACATCGTTAGAGCTTATTACAATAATTATAAACTCGGTCAATAGTTTGTTTTCCCAGAGATCCTTTGCAGCATCAAATCCGTTGAATTCCTTATCGTCCAGAATTACTACAAGAGAATACCTGTTTTCGGAATGATTCAGATTTGCCTTTATCTGGTTTATTGTAGATTTCTGGTATGAGGTAACTGTAAGTGCCAGGCCAAGCTTGTGAAGTGAACCAAGTATTTCCTCGTCGCGTACCTGGGTTCCTGTTATTGCAAGTGTCTTTATCTGTCCGAATGTCATAATGTTGTTAAAATGCAGAGCCTTGTCGGGTTTTTCGTTCGAATAAAGGGTTATAGTGAAATTGATTTTCGTACCCTTATCGCCATCCAGTCCCGAAGGAGAATCAGCAGAAAAATCCCCGCCCATCAGATCAATAATCTGTCGGGCCAGTATAGTGCCAAAACCTGATTCATCAGCGTCCTGATGTATTTTTGATTCGATATTCACATTTTCACCGAAAATCTTTTTCAGTGTCGCCTTGTCAAAGCTTTTCCCTGTATCGTTCAGTTCAAACCCAAGCTGTATCTTTCCGTCACTTATGCTTTTCAGGCTGCAATTCATGATTATTTGACCTTTTGCAGTATTTTCGACTGAGCGGTTTAGAAAAATAGTCAGTATTTGTCTCAACCTGTAAGGATCGCCAATTACCTTGTCGGGCACATTTTCATCCACCTTACAGAGAAGGTCAACCTTTGCCCCATCAATTCCTGTTCTGGCAAGATCATGGCAGTACATTATCTCTTGTCTGAGGTTGAATGGTATTTCGTCAAGGATCATCCTGCCTGATTCTATCTTTGTAAAATCAAGGATGTCGTTGATGATATTCAACAAAACCTCGGCGGAACGGCGCAGCAGGCCAAGAACATCCCTGGCCTCATCAGGGAGTTTTTGTTTTTCAAGAATATCGGTCATCCCGATAATTCCATTAAGCGGGGTCCGTATCTCATAGCTCATCCTGGCAAGGAATTCAGATTTTGCTGAACTTGCCATTGCCTCCTGCTTCCTGGCTGATTCAAGCATTGTTACATCGACAAGCATATCCATTGTAGCGTTTTCGCCCTGAAATTTAACAGGGATGCTTGTCCTGAACATGACAATTTCACCGATATCTTTTTTCAGTATTACAAACTGATCGGGGCTAAATGTGCCTCCCAGATGTTTGGAGAAATAGTTGTTCTCATCGGTAACAGCAGTCTCAGGAAATATTTTACCTTTCATTTCTGTTTCTCCCTGAAAAGAATATTGCTCAGCAGCTTTCCTGTTTGCCTTTATTATCTCACGGTTACTTTTATAAATAATCACTCCTACCGGCATCTCTTCGATCATTTTGAACAACATTTTCTCAGTAGAACCAAGTCTTTCTATTTCAGACTTATGTGTTTTCAGGAGTTTCAGGAAGAAATAAACAAGAGCCAAAATGATCAGAAGGGTTCCAAGCACCAAAAGAACCGAATTCCTGAAAATGTATTTTCTGAAATTATCAGTCGGAGCTGAGAAAACAAGACCGATATTCTTCTGTAGAAGATTTGTAGAATAATATGAGGATATTATCTCCTGCGAAAGATTATCACTTTCCGCCCGGTGAATAAGGTATTCAGATGCACCTTTTTCCAGCCCCGACACGATCTTCCGCATCTCCGAAAACCTGAGTTTTTCTCCGCTGTTATTAAAGACAATGACCCCGGAATCGCTTACCACCCATTGCCATTGGTAATCCTTTAAATTGAAAGTGTTGAATATCTCTTTGAAATACTTTTGATAGTCAATTTCGACGACAATGTTACCTACCGTGACCTCATTTTTAAAAACAGGTAAATAATATCCAAAATTCCTGCCTTCTCTGATCAGGAGCTCTCTCGACTTGATTTCGCCCTGTACATGAAGTACAAAAATCTGTTCGAGCCAGTTGATACCGGTCTCATCTTTCTTTAAAGTGAATTCATTTTTGTTGTTGTCATAGAGCTTGATCCCAGTAATGAGGTCATCATACCTTGAGAAAAATAATTTCATCCTGTCAATTGTCCTGCTCCTGCTCTCCATGTCGGAGAAAAAAAACGGGATATCGTCCGAAGAGATTATCTGGTTTATATCGGTGTTGAAACCTTCATTGGTGCTGTCGACAGATAATCCAACAGCCTGGGCCTGCCTGTCCAGTAGTGTTACTCTGTAGTCAATCTGCTTATTATACAAGCCATTATAATAGAAATAATTCGCCATTATTATCATCATAAATGCCGATATGACAATAATCAATATCTTCCTCATATTATAAAAGTTGTTGTCAGACTAAGTAAACTAGCTTATGCTAATTAACTCAATTTCACCTGTATTTAGTATTTTCATCATTCAATATACTTAAATAACTCCGGTACCTCAGGGGATCGACCTCGCCCTGGTTTACCGCTAGTCTGACAGCGCATCCTGGTTCATCAAGATGCAGGCAGTTGTAAAAACGGCACTCTTTTGATACTTTGAATATTTCAGGAAAAAAATGGTATATCTCATTTCTATCCATATCAACAACTCCAAAGCCCCTTAAACCAGGAGTGTCAATTGCAAATCCGCCAAATGGCAGTCTGTGCATTTCCGGAAAAGTTGTAATATGTTTGCCCTGTTTGTGGTAATCTGATATTTCAGCGGTTTTAAGTTTCAGCCGGGGATTGAGTATGTTCAGAAGTGTGGTCTTACCTACCCCTGAATTTCCTGAAATAAGGCTTACCTTGTCTTTCATCAAGCTGGCTACATCTTCAAGACCGGTTCCCTCATCTATTGATAACCTGATGCAATAGTACCCTATCCGTGAATAGACTGAAATAAGATTCTCCATCTTTTCAAGTTCATCCTGACCATACAGATCGGTTTTGTTGAAAATGATCCGGGCAGGGATACTGTATGCTTCCGCAGTAACGAGGAACCTGTCGATGAATTCAACAGGAGTCTGCGGAAGTATTATTGTAGCCATTAAAAGAAGCTGATCGATATTTGCAGCAATGATCTGTGATTGTTTTGACAGATTGGATGCTTTTCGCAAAATATAGTTCTTCCTTTCAAGAATCCCGGTGATTATTCCGGCATTTTTGTCGTCCCCGGGATCAACTGTTACTTTATCACCTACTGCAACCGGGTTAGTGGTCTGTACCTCTTTTTCTCTCAGCTTGCCCCGGAGAACACATTCAATTATGTTTTCCCCGCCGATGAGTACTTTATACCGGCTTCCGACAGATTTGATGACTATACCCGTTTTCAATAATTCTGATTTTGGGTAAAATTATATAAAAAAAACAAGTGAAGATCTACTCCCGACTTCATCAGGAAATTACCCCCCACCCCCCAAGGGGGGCTCTAAAAGCTAAGATTTTTAAAGTCCCCGCCAGCTGGCGGGGATTTAGGGGTAAAAAAAGAGGGCATCCGGGATGTCCTCTGTTAATAATTTCAGCAATTCAGTTAGTTATCAGAAGCCATAAGCAGGAAAGGCTTCATTTCGAAGCTGTGGTAATATGGTCTGAGTCTTTCTGTATTATAATGTTCGGATACTTTCACGACTTTTTTAGAAGATGTTACAACATCAATCGGAACATTATCATATCTTCCGTTTTTCAGTACCACGATCCTGCCATGCAATCCTTTAAGGATTAAATCGAGTGCAAGATTACCATAAGCCATCGGGACGATTGAGTCAAGGGCATCAGGATCGCCGCCACGTACCATATAACCAAGTTTCTGAGTAATTGTGTTTATTGTTTTCCCGCTATTGTATTTGGCAGAGAGTTCTTTGAGCTGATCCGATACAAGATCACCGATACCGCCAAGTTTTGCGTGTCCGTATGCATCCTTTTCCTGACCTGCAAAGATCATTTGACCGCCTTTGAACATTGCTCCTTCTGAAATAAGGACTATTGAGTATTTACTGGGATTATGGTTTCTGTCCTCAACAAGCAGCTGTGTAAGCTGATCAATATCAAACTCATATTCGGGTATAACGCATCTGTTAGCGGCTCCGGCCATGGTCGGGAGCATTGCAGTAAACCCGGCATACCTACCGAATACTTCCAGCACAAGAAGTCTCTCATGCGATCCGGCTGAAGTCCGCAGACTATTGGTCATCTGAATTGTCCTTGTGACACAGGTGCTGAAGCCAATACAATAATCTGTACCTGGAACATCATTATCCATAGTCTTTGGAATTGCGACAACTTTAACACCCTTTTTATAAAGATGTACCCCATAGCTTAATGTATCATCTCCTCCGATCGGGATCAGATAATCGACTCCAAGCCAGTCGAGGTTCTTTATTACTTCCGGGGTAAGATCGTTTATTTCTGCATTATATGTATCGCGCAAATGGTCAGGGACACTTCCTTTTGTCATATGGCTTGGTCTTGTACGAGAGGTATGAAGAAATGTTCCTCCGGTACGGCCTGCTTTGTTCACTTCATCATCAGTAAGGATCTGATAACAGTTACTGTTGTCGGCTTTATTATCCCTTATCAGTTCTGTTATTCCGGCCCAGCCTCTGCGGAGTCCTATCACTTTAAATCCTTCCCTGTTTGCCCGGATCGTTACCGCCCTAATTGCAGGATTAAGTCCCGGAACATCTCCTCCCCCGGTAAGGATTGCAATCACACCTTTTGTTTTTTTAACTTCTGCCATGATCTTCTGCTTTTTATTTGAAACCATTTTTTAAAATTTTAAGACCTCTAAAATATATCTTTTTGCTGAATTCAAAAAACAATCTTATTTCCCGCCGATCTGCATTGCAGCAACCCTGACAGTCGGAGCTGAATAGCTTCTGTTCATGTCAATATCATTTCCTGTCATGTCGATGGAATTGAGAATATCAAGAGCTCTTCCAGCAATTGTAACACCTTTTACCGGATGGGCAATCCTTCCGTCAACTATCCAGAGACCGCTTGCCCCTCCACTGAAATTCCCGGTAACAGGATCCACACCATAACCCGTAACCTCCTTCAGCAGAAGACCTTTTTTTGTATTTTTTATTATCTCGTCGGGTGTAAATTTCCCGGGCTGAAGATAGACTTTATGGGTTCCAATCCCGGGGAGGCTGCTAAAACCACCCCTTGATGCGCTTCCTGTACTTTCTACACCAGCACGTTTTGCGGCATTTGTATTATAAATAAAGTTTTTAATTACCCCGTTCTCAATCAGAACTATCTTCCTTGTCGGCACCCCTTCACCGTCAAAAGGTGCACTTCCGAGACTTTTGGATATTGTTCCGTCATCCACGATCGTGATCAGTGGTGAAGCACACTGTATGTTCATAAGATCCTTCAGGAAGCTTGCTCCCTGCAGTACTCTCTCTCCGTCGAGGGCTGAGATAATTCCGCCAAACAGTGAACGTACGACATCCGGATCAAAGATAACCGCTGCCTTCTGTGTGCTTATCATTACAGGATCGATTAATTCAAGTGCTTTGGCAGAAGCAGAAGAGGCGATCTTTTCGAGTGGAAGGAGATCAGAGAAGAAAACTCTTGAGCAATATTCGCCGCCAGTGTTTTTTTGCTCTCCCTTTTCGGCCACTACCGAAACTCCCAGCGAACATCCTGTGGATTTGTAATTCTTCAGTATTCCGTTCGAATTGCCAATAAAGATTTCCGATTCTCCTTCACTGTAACCGGCTCCCGAGCTTTTTGAAATACCCGGATCCTTCATTGCAAGCTTTTCAAGCTCAAACGCCATTTTTATTTTTTTGTCCATCGCCTCAGCGGCTATTCCGGAATCGTAAAGACCGGCCACCTCGGTGATCCCTTTATTGTCAGTAAGGACATTGTTTTCATCAGGGGTCGATAATTTTGCAAACCCTATCGCCCTTGAAATTGTATCTTCGAGCGATCTGTCGCTGAAATCATTACAGTGGCTGAATCCCATTCTCCCGCCAGTGAATACCCTGAATCCTACTCCCTGTGAAGAGGCTTCTTCAATAGTTTCAATCTCTGAATTTAAAACCTGTACCGACAGGTTCCTGACTGATTCCAGATAAACTTCCGCTGCATCGGCTCCCAGGCTGATACATTTTTTTACGAGTTTTTCTGTCAATTCTATATAATTCATATTCTTTTCTTTTTAAATATCTAAGCCTTACTCCCTCCTACATTTATTCCCCTTATCCTAACAGTAGGCATGCCAGCAGTTACTTCAGCTGCCTGACCTTTCCCGCATATGCCTGGTCCGAAATCAAGGTCATTACCTACTGCATCAATATTGGAAATAACATCCATGCACGAACCGATCAGTGTTGCTCCCTTTATCGGGGATGTTTTTTTACCATTTTCTATCAGGTAAGCTTCGCGGCATGTAAAATTGAATACTCCGGTAACCGGATTTACACTTCCTCCGCTCAGGCTCTGAACATAGATGCCTTTTTTTGTTGATGAAAGAATGTCTTCGGGGGTATCTTTCCCGGTATCAATAAATGTATTTGTCATTCTCGGGATCGGGATATACCTGAAAGATTCACGTCTTCCGTTTCCGGTTCGTGCCATCGACAGCTGCTTAGCACTCAGAACATCTGTCATGAATCCCTTTAGCACTCCTTTTTCGATAAGTATGTTCCTCTGTGCCACGGTTCCCTCATCATCAAAATTTATTGTACCACGGTAATTTGGTATTGTTCCGTCATCAATCATTGTAAAGCAATCGGCGGCAACTTTCTGTCCCATTTTTCCTGTGAAAGCGCCGATCCCTTTTGCGATATTGTCAGCTTCGAGAGGATGACCAACAGCTTCATGTACCAGCACACCTCCCCACCCGTTCTGCATTACAACATCCATTATACCAGCAGGGGCATCGCCGGCAGAAAGCATTGCTATAGCCTCCCTCGCGGCATTTTTTGCCACAGTTTCGGGAGTGACCTGATCAAATATTTCAAAGCCCGAATGCCGGCTTAATCTTTCACGCGACATGTGTCTCGCCTTTCCGTCATCGCTCATGGCCTGGACTATAAAGAACAGGAGAGGTAGTTCATCTTTCAGATATAAACCTTCACTGTTGACTATCACTCTGCTTCGCACCTCATCATAGTAATCAATTTTAGCCATTTTTATCCTCGGATCATAATCCCTGGCTGCCTGATCAGCCCTTCTTATAATCTCGATTCTTTTCTCATCAGCTATCTCACCGAGAGGTTGTTGAACAGTGATAAATGATGGACGGCTGGTCACAGAAATCCCTGCAGGAGAAATCTTGTTTCCGGCTGTTGCAACATATGAAGCGACTTCAGCAGCTCTAAGAAGCTTCTCTTCAGTTATTTCATCAGTATACGCATATCCTGTTTTATTACCTGATATTACCCTGACTCCTGCACCCTGACTGATACCATAAAGGCCGCTCTTAAATTTGGATTCTTCCATTATAATCTGACGGGAGATCCTGTTTTCAAGGTATACATCAGCAAAATCACCGCCTTTTTCCAGGGCTTTTGCAACGACTTTTGAAAGAATAGCAGTGTCAATATCCAATGCTGAAGATGCTTTAACCCCTTTGCTGCACGATACCAGCTGGGTAAAAAGAGCCGGAGTTGCTGCAATAAGAACTCCTCCCTTCAGGCTCATTTCAAGGAATTTCCTGCGTGGAATGTCCCTGACTCTGTCTTTTTCCATTTTCATTTTGATTATTCCGGTTGAATATTTATTTAATCACAAATTCCTTGTTTTTCAGAACGCCTCCCCTGGTCGAAAACATGCTTGCCTTACCCTTGAGTTCTTGTCGGTTGTAAAGCCTTATGGTAAATACCGCCTCTGTTACCGACCCTCCCTGTGTAAAGGGAATATTCTTAGTTGCAGTAATAGCCGGGGATGATCCATCCATATCATCAAACATCCCCCTGCCGGACCTTCCCGGTGTTTTTTTCTTTTCTTCAATCACCTTAAAAGCTGGCTTGCCCTTTACCGATCCTGTTGTATCAAACTCCAACTCGATCCTGTCTTCTCTGACTATTTTTACCAGGTATGCCTGTTTAAGGGCTGTTGGCAGCTTTCCCCTGTTAATAATGCCGATCTTAAACTGGTAATCTGCAGAATCTGTTTTATAAGCTTTGATTCGTTTTGTTTCAACTTTCGTCCAGTCAACCTCAGGCAGGTGCTTTACCATTTCGATATTGAACAGGGCTTCATTCTTTACCCATGGTTCAAGGTGCTTTGCAGGAGGATTCTGGGAGAAGAATTTCAGATTGAATCCCCCGGTTTCGATGTCGCCGTAAACAGGATGCCTGGCCGGCTTCCATTCAATAAATCCGGCTCCGTCATTCTCTTCATCATCCCATCTCAGCATGTCGAGCTGGTTTGTGTCTCCGTCATTATTGTAATCTTTGAATCGGGCCCCGTTCCATATTTCGTCACCATACCAGATTGCCCCGTAATACCAATAACCGAAATCAGGTCCATGACCGAAGAGAGGATTTCCGTTTCCATAATCATTAAATACATCGCCGGCTTTTTTATATCCGGTAATCTTTCTTCCGATATCATCGAAGATCTTATACCATGCCAGATCTTCCGGATACATTCTTTCCTCCGAAGGTGAAGTGGATGGCGGCCTCAGATGCATAGGCACACTGGTGTCCATCGAATTGACGACGGAAATATTCGGGTGACTCATGAGAAAATCAACCACAGCCCTTGTTTCGGTCTCGCTTAACGGGAATTCCCCTGAACCGCCTTGTGTATATCCCCTGCCGGTCTGTTCAGTTTCAGGCCTCCAGTTCTCAGGATAATTCCTGTGAAGGTCAAGACCTCCTATCCCGTCTTCATTTATGCGGCCATCGCTGTCATTATCGATCCCCTCTGAGGATGAAAGATATATGCCCTTTCCGGCAGGTACTCTTTTCATTATCCTCCCTGTTGAATCTATGGGATCAGGGATCAGGTTTCCTTTCTTCTCATCCTTCCATCTCATTGTAAGAATCATACCGTCATTGTCAAGATCTTCAGGGGCATCTTCATCTAAAAGCCCGTCGCTGTCATTATCTTCAGGCCTGACAGTGCTTCTGTTGCTTTGAGCGGTGTTCAGGTAAAGGTTATGCCCGTCGGGGTTATTTACAGGCTTTAAATAAATTGTTTTTGTATCGAGGAGATGAGTGACTTCAGGATCTGTTCCGTAATGTAAAAGAAGATACTGAGCCAACCATAACACGCATTCCGAACTCGTGACCTCACCACTATGCCTTCCTCCCTCGAAAAAAGCTGCTGGTTTGTCAGTATCTTTTCCAGTTTTCTTGTTAGTTACTGTCATCTGTAAAACAGGCCTCCCCTCATAGCTTTTCCCGACCTCATAGAGATCGACAAGATCCGGGAAATCTTTTTCCCACTTCACGAGCCAAGAGTAGATAACATCCAGTGAATGGTACCGCTCAAACCCAAGTGTGTCAGTCGATTCATACTGAACTCCATTAAATTTCACCTCGGGGAAAAAGCTAACTCCGTGCCTGAATCCGGTGAGTGAATATTGTTCTGTCTTTTTTTCCTTTTCGGCTGATGGGCCAGGCCCGCTGCGTTGAGCAGAGAGTAAGGTTGGTATCAGAAGAATTCCTGTAAAAAAAAGTTTTGTTCTCATTAATTATTATTGCACCCTGTTAAGAGTTTATTTACTCCCTGCCTCTTTACCCCCTGCCCCCTAAAGGGGGTTCTTTTCAGCCCCCCTCACAGGGGGGATTGGGGGGTTTTAACACAGGGGGGCTGGGAGGTTATCCTCTTTTTGAAATTATTTCAAGCTTTTCAATATTCACTATTTCTATTGTCTTTCCGAATACCCTGATAATTCCGTCGCGTTTGAAATCCGAAAGGGTCCTGATTACATTTGCCGTGCTCATTCCAATATAATCGGCGATCTCTTTTCGTGATACAGGAATATCGAAAATCCTTGATTTGTAAATATCATTCGTGAAATAGAGCAGAACAAAAGCAACCCGGCCAGCCAGGTTCTTCTGCCTTATGTCAAGCGTCTGGGTGATGATCTTATCATTTATTGTCGAGATCTTGGTAAGCAGATTACTTGCAAACCCACCGTTTACAAGGAAAAGTCTTTTAATATATTCCAGCTCAACAGTACAGACAACAGAGTCTTCAAGTGCCGAAACCGAATACTTGTATTTCTCATCAGAAAATATGCTCATGTTACTGACGAACTCAAATGGACGGGTTATAGTTATAACCTGTTCATCGCCATTTGAGGTTCTCCTGTAAAGCTTGACCAGGCCCGACTTGAGATATTTGAAATCGGTAATTTTCTCCCCTTCGTGGTTAATTATTTCACCCTTGTTGTATGAGCGCTCCTGCTTATGATTGCATAATTCCTGAATGCCGACATCATCGAGTGTAGAAAACACCACGTCCCTGAAATCACATTGCTCGCAGATGCATACGCTGATTTTTTTATCCACTCCGCTGAGATTTTTACAAAGTTATTATTTTCCCGATTACTTTAATATCACATTATTTGTTTTATTTGGAAATTTGAACCTACTTTGGTGATACGATTTCCTGACCCCGTAACTTATTAAAACAAAATGATTTACAGGACTGATTATCATATACATTCATCCTTCAGCGATGGCAGGGCCGCCCCCGAGGATTATATTGCAACTGCAGTGACTGCCGGTTTAAAAGAGATTGGTTTTTCTGAGCATCTGACCCTTTTCAGGGGATCGCTCGACTGGAGTATGGATGCTTCTGATATTGAACCTTATCTTAGGTACATAAATAAGCTTGTCCGGAATGTAACAGGAATTAAAGTAAGAAAAGGCCTTGAAGTTGATTTCTTTCCCGGTAAGGAAAAAGATATCTGGTCGCTCCTGAAAAAAACAAAACTTGATTATGCAATCGGATCGGTACATTATCTTGGAGATTTCTCAGTTGATACTGGTCCCGAATTCTATGACGGAAAAAACATTGATAATCTTTTTGAAACCTATTTTGAACAGGTGACTGCTGCAGCCGAATCAGGACTATTTGACATTATAGCACACTGCGACCTTGTAAGAATCTACGGCTTCAAACCATCCACTGATCCTGAAAACCTCTACAGGAAACTGGCAAGAAACTTTAAAATTCATGATGTTGCATTTGAGCTCAACACAAACGGAAGGAACCGGCCTGTTGGCGATTTCTATCCCGACAGGAAATACCTTAGGATCTTCAGGGAAGAAAACGTTCCGGTGTGTGTTAATTCTGATGCTCACATGCCTTCAAGAGTTGCACAGCATTTTGATGAAGCTTATGAACTTCTGAAAAGCGCCGGTTATACAGAAATGGCAGTATTTGAAAACAGGGAAAGGTTTATGATTCCGTTCTGAGCTTTTATTAGGTGTATGTTTAACCCTTAATCTAGTAAATCAATGAATATAAAAATTATTATTGTCTTATTCTGCTTCGCATTAATCCTGGCGGTCCAAAGTTGCAATCCGCACGATGAGAACAAAATAAGTTCAAATGGTCAGGAGGTTGTAACCTTCACTGCATTACCTTTTTCCTTAACTGATGTTAAGCTTCTTGAGGGACCTTTCAAACATGCAATGGACCAGGATGTCAAAACCCTGCTTGATTACGAGCCGGACAGGCTTCTGGCCAAATTTTACACCGAAACAGGACTGAGACCAAAAGCTGAACATTATATGGGATGGGAAAATGAAATGCTGGCAGGTCACAGTCTTGGGCATTACCTGAGCGCCTGCTCAATGATGTTTCAGTCAACCGGCGATTCACTTTTCCTGAAACGGGTCAATTATATTGTAGACGAACTCACCCGGCTTCAGGAAGCCGACGGAGACGGGTATATCGGAGCATTTACGAACGGGAAAAAGATATTTGAAGAGGAGGTTGCAAAAGGCAATATCCGTTCGCAGGGTTTTGATCTGAACGGCATCTGGTCTCCATTTTATACCCACCATAAAGTGCTTGCAGGATTAAGGGATGCATACCAGTTATGCGGCAACCGGAAAGCGCTTGAGGCTGAGAAACGGTTCGCCGGCTGGATCGAAGGGATTGTTTCACCATTAAATGAGGAACAGGTACAGAATATGCTCCGATGTGAATATGGGGGCATCAGTGAAACTTTTGCGGATCTCTATGCTGACACAAAAGATGAAAAATATATGAAGCTTTCGGGGTTGTTTTATCAGAAATCATTTCTCGATTCCATGAAGGCAGGGAAGGATATCCTTCCCGGAAGACATTCAAACACCAACATCCCAAAGCTTATTGCCTTATCAAGAGTATATGAACTTACCGGTGATACTGATTCCAGAAAAGCAGCCGAGTTCTTCTGGGAAAGGGTTGTCAATCACCATTCATACGTTACAGGAGGCAACGGTAACAATGAATATTTCGGGCCGGCCGACAAACTCAGGGACCGGCTCGATGAGGGGACCACTGAATCGTGCAATGTGTACAATATGCTGAAGCTTTCGGAGCATCTGTTTGAATGGGAAGCGAGGGTAGATGTCGCAGATTTCTATGAAAGAGCGTTGTTTAACCATATCCTGGCTACACAGAACCCGCAAGATGGTCATGTTGTGTACAACCTGTCACTCGACATGGGCGGATTCAAGGCTTTCCAGGATCCCGGAGATTTTACGTGCTGTATCGGAACCGGCATGGAAAACCATTCAAAATACGGAAGGAATATCTTTTATCATGGTGAAAATGAATTGTATCTTTTCCAATATATAGCATCAGAGCTTACCTGGAAGGAGAAAGGAATTAAGATTGTCCAGAGAACAGGATACCCCGGGGAGCAGGGATCAACCCTGGAATTTACTACAGAAGATCCAGTGAGGCTGGCAGTAAAGCTCAGGTATCCTTCATGGGCCAGAAACGGGATGGAGGTACTGATAAATGGAAAAAGAAAACAGGTAAAGCAGGAACCTGGTTGCTTTGTGTCTATTGAAAGAACCTGGAAGAGTGGTGATGTGATTGAGGTGAAACTACCATTTTCGCTCAGGCTCGAACCAATGCCCGACGACAGTACCAGGGTGGCTGTAATGTACGGCCCGCTTGTCCTTGCAGGGGACCTTGGACCACTTGATGATTCAGTATCAAAGGATCCAATGTATGTTCCGGTTCTTATGACGGGAAAAAAGGATCCCTCCGAATGGTTGAAACCGGTAGAAGGCAAAGTGAACACTTTCATGACTATCAATACAGGAAGGCCGAGGGATGTTGAGTTGAAGCCGTTCTATTCTTTTTACAACAGGAGATACACTGTTTACTGGGATCTTTTTGATGAGGCTGGATGGAAATCCCGTGAAGACGAATACAGGGCAGGTCTCGAAAAAAACAGAAAAATCAAAGAAGCAACAATTGATTTTGTTCAGCCAGGGGAAATGCAGCCGGAAAGGGATCATAATTTCAGGGGTGAAAAGACCACACCCGGAATTTTCAGGGAGAGAGCCAACAGAGAATCAAGGGGCGGATGGTTTTCTTTCGATTTGAAACTAAAGCCTGACCTGGCTTCGGCTCTGGTTGTTGAATACTGGGGCGGCTTCCCCGGGGCAAAAACATTTGATATCCTGGTAAATGATAAAATGATAACAACTGAAAATATCTCGGGTAAAAAAGATGGTCAGTTTATAAATATTCAGTATGACATACCTGAGGAGATCTCCCATGGTAAGTCATATGTGACAGTGAAATTTAAGGCACATCCTGGCAACATGGCCGGACCGGTATTTGGGGTGAGAACAATAAGTATTAAGCCCCCAACCCCCTAAAGGGGGCCAAAACAGGGAATAGAACCCCCCTTCAAGGGGGCAGGGGGGCGATTATACTCCCAGAATATGCTCCAGGAATATTTTAATCCCTATAACAATCAGGATTAGACCACCAATTATCTCTACCTTATTCCCCAGCCTTTCCCCTGCTGATTTGCCGATCCTGATTGCGGTCATTGAAGCCAGGAATGTGACGGCTCCGATAATCACAGCCGAATACCATATCCTGATGCTCAGCAGAGCAAAACTTATTCCCACTGCGAATGCGTCAATGCTTGTCCCGATTGCCATTGAGATAAGAGTCATTGGATTATCGTAATCTCTTATTTCGTTATCTTCTTTTTTCCTGGTTCCTTCAATTATCATCTTGATCCCAAGCACAGAAAGAAGGATTAAAGCTACCCAGTGATCAGCTGTTTTCATTATATCACTGATGAATGAGCCTAAAAAATATCCGGTTACAAGCAGTCCTGCCTGAAAAAACGCCATAACAATGGCAAGCCTGACAGCCTGATTGAATATGATCTTGTTTTGAATAACACCATAAGAAAGGGAAACTGCAAAGGTGTCAAACGATAATCCGAGAGCGACAGCGACAATAGTGATAAAATCCATGAAATTTGAGTATACCGGGCAAATATAATATAAAACATCCTTTTGCGGATTTGTAAACTGAATGTATATATTTGAACACCTAAAATACTGCAGACATGAGAACTGTGATTCAGAGAGTGAGCAGGGCATCGGTTTCAATAAATAATCAGAAGAAATCTGAGACCGGGCCGGGAATGCTTGTATTTCTGGGTATTGAAGAATCAGATGACCAGAATGATATTGAATGGCTCGCCAGCAAGATTGTTCAGCTCAGGATCTTCAGCGACAGCAATGATGTTATGAATTTATCGGTTCTTGATACGAATGGCAGCATAATGGTTATAAGCCAGTTCACCCTTTATGCTAAAACAAAAAAAGGAAACAGGCCTTCTTATATAAGAGCGGCACATCCCGACATTGCTATTCCGGTTTATAACAAATTCATCAGCAGGCTTTCAGCCCTCCTGGGTAAAGATGTTGCAACTGGTGAGTTTGGTGCAATGATGCAGGTGGAACTTGTTAATGATGGTCCTGTGACAATAATTATTGATTCAAAGGAAAAGGAATAAAAATCCCTTTGTTAAATACCGAATTTGTCCAATGAGTGAAACCCCTGAAACTGCTTCCGAAAAAAGACTCAAACGATCCGTTTTGATCGTCGCGGCGTTTGCTGCATTCTTAACACCGTTTCTTGGTTCTGCGGTTAATCTGGCATTGCCTGCAATTGGAAGGGACCTTAACGCCAGTGCCATCGGACTCGGTTGGGTAATAAGCAGTTTTATTCTATCATCGGCAATGTTTCTTTTACCATTCGGACGGCTTGCTGACATTGTTGGCAGAAAAAAAGTCTTTTCGGCCGGCATCCTTTTATTCACAATTTCAACTTTCTTTATTGTCTTTGCCTGGAACCTCCCTGTTCTTATAATTCTGAGACTCATTCAGGGCATCTCCGGGGCAATGATCTTCGGCACAAGTCTTGCTATCATTACTTCAGTCTTTCCGATCGGAGAACGAGGAAAGGCCATGGGGATAAACATTACTGCCGTTTATCTCGGATTGTCAGCCGGTCCGGTGATCGGAGGCTTTCTGACTCAGTATTTCGGATGGCGAAGCATTTTTATTTTCCTTGTTCCATTCGGCATAGCATCGCTGATACTGATAAAAACCAGGATTAAAGCTGAATGGGCTGAATCAAAAGGAGAAAAATTCGATTGGGCGGGGTCAGCAATTTATGGCATTGCACTGTTTGCCTCAATGTATGGATTTTCGAGGCTCCCATCGGTCACAGGCTGGACATGTCTGGTAACAGGAACTTTGCTGGCAGTGGTTTTTATACTTTTTGAGAAGAGAGTTTCAAATCCTGTCTTTGACATACGCCTGTTGATCCGAAACAGGATATTTGCTTTTTCAGGACTGGCCGCACTTATCCATTATTCCGCAACAAGCGCAACAGGTTTTTTCATAAGCTTATATCTTCAATACCTTAAGGGATTTGACGCCAGAACAGCCGGTTTAATAATGATCTCGCAGCCTATTGCCATGATGCTTTTGTCGCCGATTGCCGGAAGGCTGTCTGACAAATATAATCCCGGGATCATCGCATCAGCCGGCATGGGCCTGACAGCAGCCGGACTAATATGTTTGTGCTTTATAACAGCGCAAACCCCTGTGCATGTAATTGCGGCACTTCTCCTTCTTATGGGAATCGGATTCGGCCTCTTCTCCTCGCCAAACTCCAATGCCATTATGAGCTCAGTTGAAAAACGGCATCTTGGAGTGGCTTCAGGAGTGGTGGGTACAATGAGGATGGTTGGACAAATGCTGAGTATGGGTATTGCCATGATGCTTATCGCTCTCTTTATCGGGAAGCAGACCATCAATCCCTCAACCTATCCCGGACTGATATCTGGTATGAGGCTGGGGTTTGTGATCTTTTCCATTCTGTCAGTTCTGGGTATTTTTGCTTCACTGGCCAGAAACAGCAACCCAGCTGATAACATAAAATCATAAATTAATTAATTATGATAACAAAAAGCATTAAATTGAACCCGAACTTTTATAAATGCAATACCGGATAGATTAAACAAAAGGAAGGTCATATGACAAAGCTATATCAGAAACTTATTAAACAGTGCCCTTCAGAATCTGAAATCAGGAAGGGCCTGAAAACAGCTGGTTCATTAACAATGGAAAGTCCTGATAAACATCTCCTGATGAATATCCTGAACTCCATAGATCTGACCAGTCTGAATACCACTGATAACAAAAGTCAGATACTACGCCTGACGGGAAAAGTAAATAGTTTTTCAGGCAGGTTTTCGAATATCCCCAATGTTGCGGCAATTTGTGTTTATCCAAATTTTGTTCCGGTTGTTAAAGAGAAGCTTACTGTAAAAAATGTAAAAATAGCCTCAGTGGCAGGAGGGTTTCCATCTTCGCAGACATTCAGAAGCATAAAAGTTGCTGAATGCAAAACGGCAGTTGATGAAGGTGCTGATGAGATAGATATTGTGATGCCTGTTGGTGCATTTCTTGGTAATGATTTTGAGATGGTTGCCGGGGAAATCAGTGAAATCAAGGAGGCAGTAGGAGAGAAACATCTTAAGGTTATTGTTGAATCGGGTTTGCTGGGAGACTATGAGCAAATATTCAAGGCATCGATGATTGCAATGGATGCCGGAGCAGATTTTATTAAGACATCAACCGGAAAAACTTCAATTTCCGCCACACCGGAAGCAGCTTTTACAATGTGCAAAGCCATTATGGATTTTTATTCAGAAACAGGTATTAAAGTTGGATTTAAAGCTGCTGGAGGGATCGTTACTTCTGCCGATGCTCTTATCTACTACAATATTGTCAGCAGCTGTCTCGGAGAAGAGTGGCTGAATAATAAACTTTTCAGGATAGGGGCAAGCAGGCTTGCAAATAATATACTTGCTGATATATCAGGTACCAGGAATGATTATTTCTGATCATTCTGTTATTAATAAAACTACCCGGATAAATTTAATAATCATTACTTTTGTGGTCTATTCCGCAAAAAGGTTATGATAACAGGCTTCGATATACAGGACACAATCAGGCCAAAGCTTGTTATCCGGATAAATACTGATAAGCTGCTCCCCGATTCAGTATTCCGGAAGCTCGATGAAGCTCCGGCCTATATCAGGTATACTGATTCAGTAAGTAAGTCAAAGAGGTTCTTTAAATTGCCGGAATTATCGATAGAAGATACAACTTCAGTGTGCTCAAGGAACAGTATTGCTGATGTCACTTTATACGATTCACTGGGTTTTGTTAGAAACATTGACCAGCTTCCTCCGGTATTTTTTCCATATCACATTGCCGATAAGACACTCCCTGAAACTCATGAACGCAGAATAATCGTGATTAACGAGCTTCGGGATGGAAAGGATCTGCCACCGAAACCTCTTCATCATGACTGGATTATTGCTATTGTGTTTCTTGCGGCTTATTTATGGTTAATTGTGAGAACAACCACAAGAAGCATTTTTCCTGAGCTTACAAGGTTTATTCTTTTTCGTGGAATCAATGAATCATCTGCGCACGATACGGGGTCATTGTTCACCTGGCAATCGACTGTTCTGAATTTTATTTCATTCACGGTGCTAGGGGTGTTCGTTTACTGTGGTGCGGACTTATACGATTTTATTCCTGACGGGATTCCTCCATTCCTGTTCATGCTTATCTCACTTGGCTTTGTGAT
>CAZCQC010000035.1:0-2972 GCA_964500155.1 uncultured Rikenellaceae bacterium
CTGAAGGGGGCTCAGGAGGTAAGTCCCCCTTTGAAGGGGGGGGCCGACCGTATATAAATTGCCCGGTGGGCAATTTTAGGGAGGAGCCAGCTTGTAGAGATGGAATTTGTGGTGAGGTCGGGGGGATGTAAGATATAATAATAAACATCCCCCTACTCCCCTTATGAGGGAAATAAGAAAGCCTATTTCAGAAATACCTCCAGAACCGGTACCTCCACCGGAGGTTTCAGAACTGGCAGCTGCAGGTTAATATCATTTTTTGTTTCGTTGCTACCTGTGTTGAATCGTATCTCAGAAGCATCATGCAGGAACTGAACATATTTAACCTTGTCCGCCATATTTGACAATGTAAGCGAACCCATAGGGTAAGCAAGAAGGTGTACGTACAATCGTTTCGTGACTGGATTATATGTTAAAATTGAATTCGCGGGAGGAATAAAACCGGCAGGTGCCTCAGTACAGTTGTAAACCGACCGGCCGTTATACTTCGTCCACTCTCCCATCGCTTTAAGCCTTTCCTGAGCCCTGTTGTCAAATGCACCCCTTGCAGTCGGTCCCACATTCAGTAAAAGGTTTCCACCCTTGCTTACCGATTCAACAAGTAATTCCAGCAGTTGTGCCGGACTTTTCCATGAAGTTTCATCGCGGTAATAGCCCCACGATCCAGAAAAGGTCTGGCAGGTTTCCCATGCTACCCTTTTGCCATTCACCTCAGGCCATTTAGTAACCTTGTATTGTTCAGGGGTCGTGAAATCCCATCCACCCTCAACATCCCTCAGGTCGAGGCGGTCGTCGACTATAATTCCGGGCTGAAGCGACCGGGCAAGTTTCAAAAGATTTTCCGAATCCCAGTCCTGATGACCTTTCCCGTTTTTACCAGGGAAGGAGAAATCGAACCAGATTATGCTTATCTCACCGTAATTTGTAAGCAGTTCTCTCACCTGATTCTTCATGTATTCCCTGTACTTGTTCATATCCTTGCCCTTGTTAAGCCTGGTATATGCAGTATCATTTTCCTGTCGCTGAGGGTGATTCCTGTCGATAGTGTAATCAGAATGGTGCCAGTCGATAAGTGAATAGTAAAATCCGACTTTCAGCCCTTCAGCCCTGAAGGCATCAACATATTCTCTGATGATATCCTTCCCAAAAGGTGTATTTGTTGATTTATAATCGGTGAACTTTGAATCCCACAGGCAAAAGCCTTCGTGATGCTTTGCTGTTAGCACCACATATTTCATCCCTGCTTCCTTTGCCATTCTTGCCCATTCTTTGGGATTATACATATCCGGATTGAACATCTCGAAGTATTTCTGGTATTGTTCGCTGGTAATCCGTTCCCTGTTCTTAACCCATTCGTGGCGGGCAGGAAGGGCATATAAGCCCCAGTGAATGAACATGCCGAAGCGTGCGTCGGTCCACCACTTCATTCTCTGGGTTTTCTGGGCTTCAGTCTCTTTCGGCAGCTGGGCCGGGGCCATCTGTGAAATTATTAACAGAAGGACCATCATAACTGTGATTGTAAAGGTTTTTGTTTTCATGGTGATTGGTTATGAGTTGATTAAAAATAATAAATCCATTAACCGCAAAGTCCGCAAAGAAATTACGCAAAGTTCGCAAAGAACTGATCAACACTTTTGAATCTTTGTGCGCCTTGCGAAAGCTTAGCGTGCTTTGCGGTTATAAAATTATGTAAATAAATAACTCATAGAGTGCAAAGTGTTATACAGAGTTTAAAACATTGTTCACAATAAAGTTCTTCATTTTTTCATAATGTGACCCTTCCCAGTAGATTTTGCCACAATTTGTGCACTTTCTAAATTCATTATAATAACACCTTGTTTTTGGCTTAAGGGCGTAATCTATCTCCTCCTTCCTGACGCTAACCACTTCTCCATTGCATATCATGCACCTGGAAAAAGGATGAAGATAGTTTTTAAGGTCATATCTGCTAAAAACTTCTTTAAGCTGTTCGACAGGTTCAGCGGACATTATCCTGTAACTTTGAATTACATGCCTGTTTTTAAGCAGTTCTTTGTCGCGTGAAAGAATAATCCTGTTCTCCTGAAGCGAAAGGTTAATTATTTCCCTGTCAGTCAGCGTCATCCAGTAAACAGTATCAAAGCCGCATAACCTGAGGTATTTTGCCAGCCGCCCCAGATGAACATCTGCAATGAATTTACATTCGACGAAAGGGACAGGATCAGATGACAACACTTCTTTCAAAGCCTATCTCTTAAAATCTCAATAAGATCGTTGGTATTCAGCTTTACAGGATTATTTTTCAGCTCGGTAATACTGCATATCTGTTCCAGATCCTCTTCCTTAATACCGTATTGACCAAGATGTGGTAAATTAAGATCATCAGAGAGTCTCCCGAGATATTGAATAAACCCATCAATATAATAATCATCCGGTTTACCTTCGGTATCAATAAAGAGTCTGCCAAGTCTGATATATTTATTCATTACTTCACCATTTGTGTTACCTTTCCTGAGCTCTCTTACTGTTAATTCATTAGCCGGTGCCATTAGCGTACCACAAACCACTCCGTGAGGAACATTGAATAACCCTCCTATTGATGATGCAAAACCATGGACAACACCAAGACCGGCGTTTGCAAGGCATATCCCCGATGAAAGAGCAGCAAAAGACATTCCTGTCCTTGCAACAATATCATTCCAGTTTTTATAGGATTGGACAAGTGATGATTTCAGTGCTTTAAGCCCTTCCCATGCCAGAGCATCGGTATATTCTGACGCTTTATCCGAAAGGAACGATTCAGTAAGCTGGGTAAAGCAGTCCATTCCACTAGCTGCAGTGATATCCCGGGGGCAGCTTAAAGTAAGCTCCGGATCAATAATTGCTATATCGGGAACGAAATTATCATGGCGCAAAGATTTCTTGAATCCATCTTTCCCGATCTGAGATATGACAGCATTTTTTGTTGCCTCGCTTCCGGTACCTGATGTAGT
>CAZCQC010000036.1:0-7508 GCA_964500155.1 uncultured Rikenellaceae bacterium
CCTTAGAGAGATAATTTTTGAAATCGGAGGCGGTATCAGGCATGGAAAAAAATTCAAAGCCGTACAGACCGGGGGCCCTTCTGGTGGCTGTCTCACTGAAAAGCATCTCGATATACCAATAGATTTTGATAATCTGGTTGCTGCAGGATCGATGATGGGCTCGGGAGGAATGATTGTTATGGATGAGGATGATTGTATGGTTTCAGTGGCAAAATTCTATCTTGAGTTCACTGTGGAAGAGTCATGCGGGAAATGTGCACCATGCAGGATCGGAAATAAAAGGCTCCATGAACTGCTCAATCACATTACTGAAGGTAAAGGATCGGTTGATGATCTTAGCAGGTTGAGAAATATGAGTCTGGTTATTAAGGACACTGCTCTTTGCGGACTAGGCCAGACATCGCCAAATCCTGTGCTATCAACACTCGACAATTTCATGGAAGAGTATGTAGCCCATGTAAAAGACAAAAAATGTCCGGCCGGAAAGTGCAAGAGCCTGATGGAATATTATATAATTCCTGAAAACTGCGTTGGATGTACTGCCTGCGCAAGGGTATGTCCTGTCAATGCAATATCGGGACAACGAAAGGAAATTCACAACATTAATCCTGAGGTCTGCATTAAATGCGGGGCGTGCATGGAGAAATGTAAGTTCGATGCAATAATTATCAGATAACCGGAAAAATTAATGGAAACAATAAAACTTAATATAGATAATAAAGAGGTTGAGGTACAAAAGGGTACCACAATTTTAAAAGCCGCAAGGCAGCTTGGAATAGAGATTCCAACACTTTGCTACCTTGATTTGCGTGATCTGAATATTGAGAACAAACCTGGCGGCTGCCGGATCTGTGTTGTGGAGGTTCAGAAAAGACGGAACCTGGCACCGGCATGCTCGACAAAATGCGAAGAGGGAATGTTGGTTAAAACCCACACTACCAGGGTGCTTAATGCCCGCCGGACTGTAATGGAATTTATTTTGTCGGACCATCCTAAAGATTGCCTCGTCTGCGCGAAATCAGGGAATTGTGAATTGCAGGATATGGCACACCGTCTTGGAATCAGAGAAATTCCCGGAGCTGAGTATGCTGCAGTATCGACTTACAAGCCGGATACATCTCCTTCGATCAAGAGAAATCTTGATAAATGTATTATGTGCCGCAGATGCGAGACCATGTGCAATGTGGTTCAGACCGTCGGAGCTTTGTCGGCTGTAAACAGAGGATTTATGGCAACAGTCGCCCCGGCGTTTGAACAGAACCTTGAACATTCAACATGTACATATTGCGGACAGTGTGTGGCTGTTTGTCCTACAGGAGCACTTACAGAGGTCGATAATACTCCTGATGTCCTAAGGGCTCTTGCTGATCCTACCAAAACAGTTGTGGTTCAGACTGCCCCTGCAGTACGTGTTGCTCTTGGCGAGGCATTTGGCATGGAACCGGGAACAATAGTTACAGGAAAGCTGGTTGCAGCTTTAAGGGCGCTCGGATTTGATTATGTCTTCGACACTGATTTCAGTGCCGACCTTACAATAATGGAAGAAGGAACGGAACTACTTGACAGGCTTACAAGGCATCTCAATGGCGACCAGACAGCCAGATTGCCAATACTTACTTCATGCTGTCCGGGTTGGGTAAACTTCTTTGAAGAATATTTTCCCGATCTGAAAGATGTACCTTCAACATCCAAATCACCGCAACAGATGTTTGGAGCAATAGCTAAAACATATTTTGCCGAAAAGATTAAAGTAAACCGGAAAGATATGGTAGTCGTTTCAATAATGCCTTGCCTGGCCAAGAAATATGAATGCCAGAGAGAAGAGTTCTCCGTTGACGGTAACAGGGATGTCGATTTTTCAATATCAACAAGGGAATTGGCTGCTTTTATCAAACAGGCAAATATCGATCTGAATAATCTTGAAGACGAAGACTTCGATGATCCACTTGGTGAATCAACTGGTGCAGGTGTTATTTTTGGTGCAACCGGAGGTGTTATCGAAGCAGCCTGCAGGACAGCTTATGAGGTTTATACCGGTAAAAAGCTTGATCGTATCGATTTTACTGAGCTCAGGGGTTTGGAGGGAGTCCGTTCTGCAACAATCGACTTCAACGGATTGCCTTTAAATATCGGGATTGCACACGGACTAGGAAATGCAAGGAAGCTTCTCGATGATGTAAGATCGGGAAACTCACAGTTTCATGCAATTGAAGTTATGGCATGTCCGGGAGGATGTATTGGCGGTGGTGGCCAGCCCTTACATCTTGGTAATTCGGAAATAATAAAAGCAAGAGCTGCTGCTATTTACAGGGAAGACAGCAAGAAGCCACTGCGTAAATCTCATGAAAACCCATTCATAGTCAAACTTTATGAGGAGTTCCTGGGCAAGCCCAACAGTGAGAAAGCACATCATCTGCTTCATACCAGCTATTTTGACAAAAAGAAAAAAATCATTGTAAAACAATAGAAATAAACCGAAAAGGTTAATAATAAAATTCAAGCTATGTCTAGTATTAAAATAGAACTGAGACAAGAGGATGTAACAAAAATAAAAGAGATTAGTGCATCCTTTAATAATGATCCCCAGGAACTGATAAATATCCTTCACAGCTGCCAGGGGCATTTTGGATATCTTCCGGCTGAGATTCAGGAAGTCATTTCAAATGTGACAGGGGTCCCTGTTGCCAAAGTCTATGGGGTTGTGACATTCTACTCATTTTTCACCATGACTCCGAAAGGGAAACATCCGATAAGCATATGTATGGGTACTGCATGTTATGTTCGTGGTGGTGAAAAGGTGCTTGATGAATTCAAGAAGGAGCTTGGATTGCAGGTTGGCCAAACCAGTAAGGATGGCAAATTTTCGCTTTCGAGCCTGAGGTGTGTTGGTGCCTGCGGACTTGCTCCTGTGGTACTGGTAGGAGACAAGACCTATGGAAGGGTGGCTCCGGATGATGTAAAGAATATACTCAAGGAGTACGAATAATAGTTTCAATGGAATAGTATATTGGTTTATTAAAGCCGGGATTTATTCCCGGCTTTATTTTTTAATAATCAGGGATTTAAACAAACGGAAACAGTTGCAGGGAAGTATCAGGTGATGTTTTTTATCAAATTCCTCCAGTTCTGCTCTTTATAAAACGATCTTTTTTCTTATACCAGAAAAAATAATCCTTCTGCTTACTTTTTTCTTCAACCCCCCGGGCAACAAATACTTTTTTCCCTGTATACGGATCAAATCCACAATAGTACATCGCTGTCGAAAGCGTCATTGGAGTCGGTGTAAAATCCTGAACTTGCTCCGGTTTTATTCCAAGGCTCCTTACCTCTCCCGCCAGATCCGACATGTCACTCGCGGAAGAACCCGGATGTGATGAAATAAAATAAGGTATAATCTCATACTTCAATCCTTCTCTTACTGTTATCCTTTCAAACTGCTCTTTAAGCTTTCTGAAAAGCGTGAATGGTACTTTCCTCATAAGATTCAGTACATGAGGTGAAGTATGTTCCGGTGCAACTTTCAATCTGCCGGATACATGATTTACCGAAAGCTCCTCGAGATATTCTCTTTCACCGGCTCCTGCATTTCTATTCCAATCCTGGAAAAGAAGATCATACCTGACTCCGCTTCCTATAAATGCTTTTTTTATTCCCGGAATCCTGTTTACTTTTCTGTATAATGAAGTAAGACCACTGTGATCTGTATCAAGGTTTCCACATACCTTCGGCCATATGCAAGAAGGACGTGAACACTTCAGGCATAATTCAAAATCATTCCCATTCATCATATACATGTTTGCCGATGGTCCGCCAAGGTCAGAAATGTAACCTTTGAAATCCGGTAATTTCTTAACAATTTCAATCTCAGCCAGAATCGATTTTTCCGACCTCTTTACAATCTGTTTTCCCTGATGTGCTGCAATTGCACAGAAACTGCAGCCGCCGAAGCATCCCCTGTGAATGTTTATTGAAAATTTTATCATTTCATAAGCCGGAATAGGACCTTTATTTTTATATCTGGGATGAGGAAGGTAACTGTACGGCAGATCATAGGTCCGGTCCGCTTCTGTCTCGGTCATGGGGTGAAAAGGAGGATTCAGAATGACATTCCTCTCTCCCGATGGCTCTATAAGCCTGGCTGCGTTGATCCTATTTGACTCTTTTTCAAAAATCACGAAGTTGGATGCAAAGGCTTTTTTGTCAGCCAAGCACTTTTCATGGGAATTTAGATGGATATCTTTCCAGTTTTTATTAACAGGTAAATCACTGTTTTTGTTCCTTGAAATAACTGTTTGCGGTATTGTGGTAAGAGAAGAAAACGGCACTCCTTTTAACAGAAGCTTTATCAGTTCCCTGACAGGTTGTTCGCCCATCCCATAAATCAGCATATCGGCCCCGCTGGTCAGGAGAACTGATGGCTCAAGTTTATCTTTCCAGTAGTCATAGTGTGTAAGCCTCCTCATGGAAGCTTCTATGCCTCCCAGCATAACCGGTACATCAGGAAAGAGTCTTTTAAGGATCTTTGTGTACACAATTGTCGGATAATCAGGCCTGAATCCCGATTTTCCTCCAGGTGTATATGCATCATCAGACCGTAGGCGGCGGGCAGCCGTATAATGGTTAACCATCGAATCCATATTGCCCGCTGTAACCCCAAAGAAGTATTTCGGACATCCCATCTTCCGGAAATCACGCAGATCATCCTTCCAGTTAGGCTGCGGAACCAAAGCAACACGAAGTCCTTCTGCCTCAATTACTCTTCCGATTACCGCCGGACCAAATGAAGGATGGTCGACATAAGCATCACCACTGAAAATTATGACATCTGGCTGATCCCAGCCTAATGCTTCAATCTCTTTCTTCGTGGTCGGGAAACTATTTACTTCTCTTTTTGTCAGATCATTCACATGGTAAAATTACTCAATTTTAGTAACTTGCTTATAATTGCCGGAATTTTACCCGCATCGGGTTGATATGCACTTAATATGATTAACTACCCGGCAATGGGGCAAATTGTTGGAAAGAATATGTAAAATATTACTCTTAGTCCTGCTTTTCCTTCAATCCGGACAGCTTGTTACAGGTCAGAAGGTAAATGAAAGGCCCAAAGTCGGATTAGCACTGAGTGGAGGAGGATCTCTGGGAATGGCTCATATAGGAGTTCTTAAAGTAATGGAAGAAGCCGGCCTCAGACCTGATTATATTACCGGGGTAAGCATGGGAAGTATAGTCGGCGGCTTTTATGCAATTGGCTATTCATCTGACAGTCTGCATAAAATATTGAAAGAGATGAATTGGGATCTGATTCTGTCTAACAACATTGATGAGGATAAAGTAATATTTCCTGAAAAGGAACACTTTAATAACAGCATAATTTCGCTTCCCTTGACATCAAGGAAAGTTGCTCTCCCCTCAGGTCTTATCAATGGCCAGCAGATTGAAAATCTCTTCAGTTATTATGCCTGGCCGGCTGCAGGAAGAAACGACTTTTCAAAACTTCCTATTCCCTTTATGTGCCTGGCAGTCGATCTTATTACAGGCAAACAGGTTGAACTTAATTCCGGATATCTGCCTGATGCCATGAGAGGCAGCAGCGCGGTACCAACATTTTTTACCCCGATAAAGATTGATTCTGCCCTTCTCGTCGATGGTGGAGTAACACGAAACTACGCAGCTGAGGAGGTAAGGAATATGGGGGCTGACTTTGTGATAGGTTCTTATACCGGTTTTCAGGTTAAATCTGAAGACGAATTGAAGTCATTACCGGGAATTATTCAACAGATAGTCTTTCAAAGAAGCCATGAAGATTATCAGGAACAGAAGAAAATAACAGATCTGCTTATTGAACCAAAGGTCAGAGATTTTCCTTCAACAATGTTCTCCAATGTTGACACCCTGGTTGAAAGGGGATATAAAGCAGCTTCACCATACAGGGAATATTTCAGGAAGCTTGCAGATTCACTCAACATTATCAGCCCGCAGAAACCGCTTGAAAACATTCTTGACAACCTGAAATGGTCATTTGACAAGATTGAGGTAACCGGTAATGTGCTATACGCAGATTATCAGATACGTGGAATTCTTGGAATTGCTCCTGGAGATAAAGTAGACAAAAATATTATCCGCGACAAAATAGAGCTTCTTTATGGTAAAACCTGGTTTGAAAAAGTAAAGTACAGGATAACTTCACGGAATGATTCTCTTATTTTATTTATTGATTGTATAGAGCGACCTAAATCAATGCTTTACGGGGGAGTTCATTATGACAATACTATCAAGGCAGGAATTATTTTCAGAATGACTGCAAAGGATCTTATTTCGAAAAAGTCGTTTATTGATTTCGATTCATTCATTGGCCAGTTCTACAGGTTGAATCTTACAATGCTTCAGTTTATCGACAGAAATGAGAGATTTGGGTTTTCGGCAGATTTCCATGCAGATTATGAAAATCTTCCAATTCTTAGGATCAAAGATAATATAGGCAGTATTTCTTACCGTAATAATTTTGCAAGATTGACTATAAGCAAATACCTTGGGCTTAATCATCTGATGAATCTTTCACTAAGCCTGCAGAACAGTTCCCTGAGTGCGGAATACATTACAGCAGACCGCCTGAAAAGAATTTCATACAATTATTTCTCAGGGGGTTATTCATATAAGATCAATACTATCGATACAAAAAATTATCCAAACAAAGGATTATTATTCCAGATTTCAGTTAATACTTCCAGGCTTTTGTCGGGGAAAATACGAACAGACAGTTTCAAAAAAACCTATACAAAGGAATTCCCTGATGATTTCCTGTTTAAGAGAACCTATTCCGTTTCCGGCGATATGAGACGATATTTTTCATCTGGCAGAAGGCTTACCCTGATGGCAGGATGGAATGTTATGTTTACACATACAGAAGATTCAGTTACCTCGCCTCATAATTATTATTTCGCCGGGGGTGAAGAGAGCGCTTTTACAGGATCAGTTCCGCTTACAGGATTTCATACCGGCGAAATAGCAGTTGACAGGTTTGCCGGTGTAAGATTTGATGCTGACCTTGAATTTCATAAAGGTATTCATTTAAGTCTGATTACAAATGTCGCAATCGCCAGGGAACCAGATTTCGGTAACGATTTATCGATCCTGGGCGGATATGGACTAGGAATAGGATATATGTCAATTATAGGACCTGTGAAGATTGGATTTATGCATGGATTAAGCAGAAATGAAAGATATTATAGTGCCATAAAGGGTTATATCAGTATTGGATTCAACTTCTGATTTCAGCTTTTAAGCCTGATCATCCGAAATATTGTCATAAAACAAAACACAAAATGCAGTCTTTTTGTGTTTTTTGCCACCGGCCTGATTGTTGTATATATTATCAGATTAAGCTTATAATAATTCTCGAAAACAATACTAAAATGAATTAGTCAGTGAATACAACCAAAGTCATAATGCAGCATAAACAGCTATGCAGACTTGTATCAGAAAAGAGGATCAAACAAAGCCTTGAT
>CAZCQC010000037.1:0-2811 GCA_964500155.1 uncultured Rikenellaceae bacterium
GTTTAAGGTTCAATGCATAGACGGTCAAATGCCTATTTTTACTTCTCGGCAGTTTAGACTTACTAATAACTTATTTGAGAAATTAAAACTTGACTTCTTCCATAATTAATTTCTGTTTCTCGATTAGGTCTTTTTTGGGCTGGACTCGATTTGAAACAATGCTCATTTCATCAATCAACCTCTTTGCACCTGCAAATTTGTCAATGATGAACAAAACATAGCGAATATCCACGTTAATGGTTCTTTGCAAACTTGGTTCATAAGCAATATCGCCGCTCATAGCCTCCCAGTTACCATCGAATGCAAGTCCGATCAATTCACCCTTTCCATTAATAACCGGGCTACCTGAATTTCCGCCGGTAATGTCATGGTTGGTCAGGAAACAGACTTTCAGCTCGTTTCCTTCGCCATATCTTCCATAGTCTTTCTTTTTATAAAGTTCTTTTAGTTTTTCCGGAACCACAAACTCCCAGTTCCCTGGATCTTCCTTTTCCATTACACCAGCTAAAGTTGTATAATAATTGAAATGAACTGCATCGGCCGGATAATAATCTAATACCTGCCCATAAGTCAGGCGCATCGTAGAATTAGCATCAGGATAGAATTTTTTATCCGGGTACATTTCCCTCAAGCCTGCAACAAATGTTCGGTTTCCCCTATCTAGTAAATCGTAAGCTTCCGTCAATTTTGGCCTTACCTGATCAGTAAAGTAATTATTCAAAGCTCTTACAGTTTGATATGCCAAATCCTTGTCGATACTTTTTGCTGAGGGATTACTTAATAATACTTCCACTTTTTGCTGACTTGTAAAATAGGACGTTTCAAAGACCTTTGCGGCAAATTTGCTAAAGTCACCTTTGTATTTTTGTGCTACCGATTTTATATAATCCGGCTGCTGACCTGAAGGAACATTTTTATTATACATGTCAAGCATGGCTGCAAGGAGTTTTTGATCGGTCGGAGCATTATAATCTTTAAAATAAGCTGCGGCTTTTTCTTTAAGCTGAATAATTAATTTGTCAACCTTTTCCTTATTCACTTCTTTCTCCTCAAGTTCTTTTTTCAGATTGGAAAAATCAGCTGCATAGCTTAATATCTCACTCCCCTGACGGATGGCTTCTGATTGATAAACGGAAACTAACTGATAAGCCGTTAATTGTTTATATGCCTCAGCAATATCCTCCAATGCTTTTCCATATTTCTCATTCCTTTGACCATCAGCTATAACCCATTGAGTAAACTCATTCTCCAAAGCAACTTTTTTATCATAAACTTTAAGTCTTTTCAATCCTTTGGTTTGACCAATGTAATATTTCCAATAGTTCGAGGTACGCGCATATTTAGAAGCATACTTAATCCTTACCCCATTATCGGCTTGCATGTCGTCCAGCATTATTTTTAGCTTTACATCCCGGATATCGACAACAGTTTGATTGTAGATATCAAGAGCCATCTTCACACCAAAAGATGTCATATACCTTTCTGTACCTCCCGGATAACCCATGATCATGGCAAAATCTCCTTTTTGAACACCTGCAACAGAAACCGGTAAATGATGTTTTGGTTTTAAGGGGATATTATCCTTCGAATATTCAGCAGGTTTTCCATCTTTATCTGAATATACCCTGAAAAGAGAAAAATCACCTGTATGTCTCGGCCACATCCAGTTATCAGTATCAGCGCCAAATTTGCCAATGGATGAGGGAGGCGCTCCTACAAATCTGATGTCTTTATAAATTTCATAAACAAACAGATAATATTCGTTTCCTTCATAAAAACCACGTACAGAGGCATTATAGAGGGTTCCTTCAGTGGCTTCTTTCTGGATGATTTCAGAAATATCGACGATTTTTTCGCCTCTCTCCTTTTCTGTCATCGAATTCGTTACTTCTGCAAGCACTCTGCCGGTTACATCTTCAATCCTGACTAAAAAAGAAACTGTCAATCCCGGATTGGATAATTCTTCTTCCAGGCTTTGTGCCCAGAAACCATCTGTCAGGTAATCATGCTCAAGTGAGGAATGAGCCTGGATTCTGCTGTATCCACAATGGTGATTAGTTAAAAGCAGGCCTTGATCAGAAATTACTTCGGCGGTACATCCTCTTCCAAACTGCACGATAGCATCTTTTAAGCTGGAATTATTTACGCTGTATATTTCTTCAGCTGTTAGCTGGAGCCCCATTTTCTGCATATCGATATAATTTAGCCGGTCGATAAAAAGCGGGAGCCACATGCCTTCGTCAGCCTTTACAAATTGCTGAGTGATCATTAAAAGAGCAATAAAAGCATAAAGAATTTTTCTCATTTTATACATGATTTAACAAGTTACACAAATTTCTCTCCTTTATTCAATTTGACAGAATTTACTATTTCACGGATATTCTGCTCATCTGCCTTTCGGCAAACCAACAATATCCCATCCGATTCAACTACAATATAGTCATCGAGTCCCTGCAGAACCACAAGCTTATCTTTTGGCATGTTGACGATGCAATTTTTCGAATCAAAAGTCATCACATTTTCACCCATGATAGCATTGTTATTCCCATCCTTCAGCCGGATATCAAAAAGTGAACCCCAGGTTCCGAGATCGGACCAACCAAAATCAGAAGCTAGTACATAGACATTGTCAGCCTTTTCCATGACGCCATAATCAATGGAAATATTTTTACAAACGGGATAGGTTCTGTTGATGAACTCTTTTTCCTCCAAAGTACCATATTTGCTAATTCCTTCCTTAAAGGTAAAATCCACATCAGGCAAGTGCTTTTCAAAGGCACTTAATATGCTCTTTAACGACCAGACAAAAAT
>CAZCQC010000038.1:0-4804 GCA_964500155.1 uncultured Rikenellaceae bacterium
TGGTGTTTTGACATTCTGTGGTCCTGATCCAAAATATTCGACAGTGTTCCCTGAGGCGGATGCATCCAGAGCAACCTCAGAGGAAATATTACCTGTCATTCCAAGGTATGAATTTGTTTCGTTGATCCATTCGCAACCGGTGACAGAATTGTCTGAAATACTGCTCGAATTAAAAATAGAAACTGATCCGTCATTTGTAACTGTCAGGTCATTAAATCTGAATTGGATGCTGCAATTGAAGTCAAGATTAGCACCTGACTGGATATTGGTATTGGTATATATCCTGAAAGGATTATTTGTTGTGATCGTACCTGAGCCATCAATTGAATTACCATAGAGCCTGATCTGGTTTGTGGTATTAATAATCCCATCAACAAAAAGGTCACCGTATATATAAATGCGTTGAGGACCAGTTAGAGTGCCAGTTCCGTTAACATTAAGATCATTACAGGATTGAGGCGAACCACCATCTAAAATAATCGTATGTCCTGCCCGGATCCACACATTGGTGGGATCTGCAGGTGGTGCGCCAACAGGAACTGCGCCTGCCCATGTCCCAGGAGCCACACAACGAACCCAGCTTGCTGCATTTGACCAATTATTTGGACCTGGTGATGCAGATCCATAATCCCCGACCGATTGTCCAGCCAGATCAAAGATCAAAAACCATGTAAAACAGAGGACTAAAAGCAATCCTCGTAAGTATTTGACAATCTGCCTGTCCCTTATTAAACTGCTCTTTAGGATTATATTTCCATAAATGTCTATCAAATTGCCAGGTTAAGTAACACATTACGGGTAAAAAATCCGGTTTCATTTTTCTGTCTGAAAACCGGAACAACCTGTTTCATTGTATCAGGTCCGGATTATAACGTTAAAATTGTCGGTTTCTTATTTGTTACTAACACTTTATTAACAATATAAATAGCCGGTTGAATTCAATCAAACCGGCTATTCAGTTTTTTCACTGAGTCTTGCGTTGTGTATCGTCAGCCAGGCCCTAAATTATCAGCATTGCATCCCCATAAGTACCGAACCTGTATTTCTCTTTAACGGCGGTCTTATAGGCATCAAAAAGCAGATCGTATCCGGCAAAGGCAGCAACCATCATCAGAAGTGTTGAGTAAGGAAGGTGAAAATTACTAATCATCATGTCGGGAACCTTAAAATCGTATGGTGGGAATATGAATTTATTGGTCCAGCCGTCAAATGGCTTCAGGTATCCGCTTGTTGACACTGAGCTTTCGAGAGTCCGGACAACCGTAGTTCCAACAGCACAGATCTTGTACTTTTCATCCTTTGCCTTATTTACAATTTCAGCGGCATCTTCTGTTATCCTTATCCTTTCGGAATCAACTTTATGTTTTGTGAGATCTTCAACATCCACACTTCTGAAATTCCCAAGACCTACGTGGAGTGTTATTTCAGCGAAATCGACTCCAAGAATTTCAAGCTTCTTCAGTAGTTCCCGGCTGAAATGAAGTCCTGCTGTCGGTGCAGCAACCGCCCCCTCATGTTTTGCGAAGATCGTCTGATATCTTTCATTATCTTCAGGCTCAACTGGCCTGTTAATAAACTTTGGAAGCGGCGTTTCTCCAAGGCTGTACAAGGTCTGTTTGAATTCTTCATACGTTCCGTCAAACAGAAACCGGAGTGTTCTTCCCCTTGATGTAGTATTGTCAATCACCTCAGCCACCAGCAGATCATCCTCTCCGAAATAGAGCTTATTTCCGATCCTGATTTTTCTTGCCGGATCAACAAGAACATCCCATAATCTTTGCTCCCTGTTCAGTTCCCTGAGCAAAAAAACCTCTATTTCAGCACCTGTTTTTTCCTTATTGCCATATAATCTGGCCGGAAAGACCTTTGTATTATTGAAAACAAGAACATCATGTTCGTGAAAATACTCCGGGATCTCCTTAAATATCTTGTGTTCAAAGGTCCCACCTTTCCTGTTAACGACCAATAACCTCGATTCATCCCTGTTTTCGGTGGGATATAGGGCAATAAGCTCTTGTGGTAAATTGTACCTGAATTGGGATAATTTCATATTAAGAATTTTGATATAATATTTTTTAGAATTCCTTTATACGAAAGGATTTCAGTTTTGTTTCAAATCTTTTATAGTATTTTCAAATTTTTCAATGGAAATTGCATCTTTAAGTAAATAAGGACCAATAGCTGTTCTTACAAGGTGCGACAGACAGGCTCCGCTACCCAGTGCAAAGCCAAGGTCCCTCGCAAACGCTCTTATATAAGTACCCTTACTGCAAAGGATCCTGACAGTCATATCAGGAATTCCAAATGAAAGAAGCTCTGCTTCCCTGAAGTAAACCGTTACCGGATTCATTTCCTTATGTATCCCTTTCCTGGCAAATTCATAGGCTCTTTTCCCTTCAATCATCTTTGCTGAATGTAAAGGTGGAACCTGCTTCTGTTCTCCCAGGAAACCGTTAAGTGCTGTTATAACAAGTTTTTCAGTAATATGTTCAACGGGGAATCGTCCATCTGTTTCCGTTTCAAGATCAAAGGAAGGTGTTGTCTCACCGAGGTGTATTGTGGCAACATATTCCTTATCCAGATCCCGGAATTCATCTATTTTCTTTGTGGCTCTTCCGGTGCAGACGATCATGAGACCGCTTGCAAGAGGATCTAGCGTCCCCGCATGACCAATTTTAATTTTTTTTATGCCAAGAGTGCTTCTGATAATAATCTTTATCTTATTTACAAGGTCAAATGAAGTCCAGTAGAGTGGTTTATCAAACAACAATACCTGTCCCTCTTCGAATGATGAGATCTTTTCAGAAAACATGCAGACCCAATAATAGTGAATAAATGCCAACCAGAACGCAATATGCAGCAAACCATTTAAGACTTCCTTTTTTAACTATGCTGATCATCCACCTGCATGCCATATATCCTGAAATAAAAGCTGTAATAAAACCAACAATTATTATGATGTATGAGGTTCCTTCCTTTGTAAAATCACCGGAGATCATTTCAAGAAAATTTGCTCCGATAATCGGGATCAGCACCATAAGAAATGAGAACTTAGCAATATCGGATTTCTTATTGCCCAGCATCATCCCTGTCGAGATGGTTGCACCGGATCGTGAAATCCCCGGTAAAACAGCAAGGGCTTGTGCTAATCCAATTATGAATGAATCAAAATATGTCATTTCCCTTTCCCTTGGCTTTATAATAAGAGTAAGACCCAGAAAGATTGCACTGATAAAAAATTCAATAGCAAGCGATATCATGTTGCCAGCAAAATACTTAACAGCTATCTCGCTCATAAAAAATCCGGCAATTCCCACTGGGATCATTGAAATAAAGAGCTTAATTATATACCGGGTTTCATCATTAAGTCTGAAAGCAAACAGCCCTTTAGCAAGACCTGCTAACTCTTTCCAGAGAACAACAAGAGTGCTCAGAACTGTGGCTCCATGAACAGCAATTGAAAAATAAAAATTTGCCTCATGGTCTATTCCGAAAAGATATTTCCCGAGTTCAAGATGACCAGAACTGCTTACAGGTAAAAATTCAGTCAGGCCTTGTATCAGACCAAGGACAATTGCTTCAAATAAATTCATCCAGGATTAATAAATATTTATTTATCTGAGTTTTTAGGCTTTTTCATTATAGCCCAGATTTCAAAAATGAATCCTGCCAGGACAACAATCGGTGCAAGGGTAATTCTTCTGAAACTGAATATCTTTTCGCTGAATACATTTGGATCTTCCGATTTACCACCAAGCATGAGCAGGAACCCGGCTACAATTATTGCAAAACCAATAGCAAGAAGCTTGTAGTTTTCACGGCCCAGAGCAAAACTCAGTTTTTCCTTATTTTCATTTTTAGTCGCCATGTCTCAAATATATAGTTTATCCTCAGAAATGTCAAGGTAACGATTTACAGAAAGGTATGTCGAGACCAGGTTAATCAAAATCCCTGCAATTATCAATAAGATGCCAAGCAGTGCCAGTAGTCTGGTGCTCTCAAATGAAAACAGCATTAGGAATTCCTTCTCGATAAGATAAAGCAGTCCCATCAGTAGCAGCATTGCAGTAAGTGCTGCAAGCACTCCATGGTAAACACTCCTGATCAGGAAAGGCTTTCTTATGAATGCCCTGGTAGCTCCCACCAGTTGCATCGTTCTAATAAGGAACCGTTTTGAATAGATTGCGAGCCTGATAGTGTTATTTATAATTGTAACTGCAATCAGAAAGAGGAACAAGCTGATTATAAGAAGGAAAAGACTGATCTTTCTAACGTTTTCGTTTATAAGGAACAATAGTGAATCTTCATACCAGACTTCCTTTACAAACGGATACTCCAGGATGTATTTCTCGAATTTAACAACACTGTCACGGTTGGTATATCCCGCAAAAAGGTAAACATCAATGGAAGGAGGGAGGGGGTTATCACCCAGGAAACTAATAAAATCCTCACCCATATCCTCTTTCATTTTTGCAGCAGCCTCATCCTTTGAGACATATTCAGTAGATTTAACTGAAGGCTTGGCATCAAGATCCTTCTGAAGCATCCTTATATCTGCTTCTCTGGCATCTTCATCGAGAATCACTGAAAATGTAAGACTCTCCCTGAAATAATCGGAAAGCTCCTTTGCATTGATAATAACCAGTCCCAGGATTCCCAATAAAAAAAGTACAAGCGAAACACTTATAACAAGTGTCAGATATGAACCACCGAGCTTTGCCTTTGAAAATCCTGATTCTTTTTTCTTCACAAAATATTTTTTTAACCTTCCCCTGACCCCACCACCACATATCTCCCCTGCAAT
>CAZCQC010000039.1:0-10667 GCA_964500155.1 uncultured Rikenellaceae bacterium
ACTTTAACTGCGCCATCTCCCTTTAAGCCACCTGACACTTCAAGGCTCTTCCTATATGAGCTGGTTAAGGAACAAAGGATAAGGCACCCTTTCAGTCTTTCTCGAGACACATCCTACACCAGCCGTTACCATTTGGATACAGAACTAAAACCCGGGAAGAACTATCTTTTTATTACTGATTCTGCGGCATTCTCCAGTATTTATGGCGAATACTCAGATTCATCCGGTTTCAGATTTTCAGTCATGTCGCCTGAATCATACGGCAAGCTGATAATTGATCTTAGAGGATTTAAAGGAGGAAAGATCATCCAGATCCTCGATAATCAGGAAAAACTGGTCAGGCAGGTGTATCAGAGAGATACAATAAAGCTTGAATTTCCTCTTCTGGAAAAGGGGAAATACAGGGTACGGGCGATATTTGATCTTGATAATGACGGGAAATGGACCACCGGCGATTTTAATTTGCACAGACAACCTGAACCTGTATCTTATTATCCCGAAGAAATTGAAATTAAGGAGAACTGGGAAATAGTGAACCCCTGGAAGCTCAGACCAGAAAATTCCAAAGAGAGTAAACTTCAGATAATCAAAACAACAGTCAGATAAGATAGAAAATAATAACATGTCCCTGCAAACCCGGGCAATTAATAATAATATATTAACAATTAAAAATTTACAAAAATGAAAAAAGTAGTAGCAGGTGTTGATATCGGAGGAACAAACACAGTTTTTGGTCTGGTCGATACAACCGGTAAGGTATTGGCTGAAGGCCATCTGAAAACGACCGATTATCCCAAGATCGAGAATTTTGTGAAAGCTCTTGGCAGCGGAATCAAGAAGCTTTTGTCGGGTAAGAAAGATCTTGAACTTACCGGAATAGGGATTGGTGCCCCGGACGCTAACTATCACCGGGGAACTATTGAACATGCTCCCAATCTGGCATGGAAAGGAATTGTTCCGCTGGGCGATCTTGTAAAAAAGGAACTCAAGGTGCCGGTTGCTGTAACAAATGATGCAAATGCTGCTGCAATGGGCGAAATGGTTTTTGGAGGAGCAAAGAAAATGAAGGACTTTATTATACTGACACTTGGCACAGGGCTCGGCAGCGGGATAGTTGTTGATGGTAAAATGGTTTACGGACATACGGGTTTTGCCGGTGAGGTTGGCCACCTGACAGTTGTTCCCGGAGGTAGAGAATGCGGATGCGGCAGGAAAGGCTGTCTTGAAACTTATGCCTCTGCTTCAGGTCTTGTTAAAACGGTTTCTCTGATGATCAGCGAAATGAGGGACGAGAGCGTTTTAAGGGATATACCCCCGTCAAAGCTTACATCAAAGGCAATTGCCGAAGCAGCTGCAAAAGGCGATCCGATTGCAGTCAGGGCTATGGAATATACTGCTGAAAAACTTGGATTGGGAATTATCAATTCAATAGTTTATACAAGTCCGGAAGCTATATTTCTTTTTGGCGGACTTGCACAGGCAGGAGAATTATTGTTTAAACCCGTCAGGGAGTATCTGAAGAAGAATAATTATGTACTGTTCAAGAATACAGTAAAAATACTTCCGTCAGGTATCCCGGAAAGCAACGGAGCTGTTATGGGGGCTGCCGCACTTATTCTGAACGAACTTAAGTAGTACTATTCCTTCAGGGAACTGCTTGTTTAGGAAAGAATTTTCTAAATTTGGTTCGTTTTACCTTCGAGTAACATGAACCTGCCTGTTAAAACTTTGGAAGTCGGTGAGCTTGAATTCAGTTCTGAATACCCCGGACTGGATGAAATTTCCGGTAAACTTGACAACCTGAATTTTGCAATTCCGGTTGATGTGTTAAACTGGGAAAGCTTTACCTATAGGCCGGATGTAAAATTTAAAATAGCTTATACCCGGTATGAAATGCTTCTTAAGTACTATGTTACGGAACAATGGTTCAAGGCCGAAAAGACCGGGACTAATCAGGATGTATACGAGGATTCGTGTGTTGAGTTTTTTGTTTCTCCCGCAGATGACGGAATTTATTATAACCTGGAGTTCAACGCTATCGGCACATGCCTGATGGGATCGGGTACAGGAAGGGAGAACAGAAAAAGGGCTGACCCAGGCATCATTTCCGGGATCAGACGTAAGGGATCAGCCGGGGAAAAGAGTGTGAGCGAAAAAAGCGATGGATTTTCCTGGACACTTACAATTGCAATCCCGTTTAGTGTCTTCTTTCACCATAACATAAACGTATTGAAAGGCATGACATTCAGGGCTAATTTTTACAAATGCGGCGACAAGCTTTCAGTACCACATTATTTGACATGGAACCCGGTTGGAACGCTGAAGCCTGATTACCACAGGCCTGAGTATTTCGGTTTGCTGAAATTTGTTTGAATAAATACTGTATAAATGCTACATTTCTAAAACCTATTTTAATGAATCTCAATGAAGAAAAGTATAGCAAATTTGCCCTTGTAAGGGAGATGCTTGAAACACAAGGTGTTATCCAGTCGTTTGATCCCCGGGTTTCAGAACGGTTTGTAAAGAAGATCAGATCAAAAAAGGGATTATTTCTGACCGGTGAGGGAAGTAGCAGGTTGTTTCCGGCAAAAAGAGCCATCTCTTCATCACTCAAAAAGGAATACCTGATGCCTGTCATTACGGAAGGATGCACACAGGCCCGGGAATACAATCTTGATGATTATGCGGTGTTCCTGGCATCAAATTCAGGTCAGACAAAGGAAGTAATCAGACTGATAAATGTGCTCAAAGAAAGGAAACACGATGCCATTTTTGGGGTGACTGCAAATAAAAACACAAAGCTGGAGGAGGTTGCAGATGATGCCCATATTCTTTCCTGCGGCAGGGAAAATGCCGTTGCCGCTACAAAATCGGTGATTGAACAGGGTCTTTTTTATGATTCGCTGTTGAGGAATCTCAGGAACGAAAAAATGGAAGGACTTATAAAGCTGGCTAAGCTGACAGAGGAAGTACTTACTTCTCCCATTGATAAAAAGGTAACTGAACTTATCAGCAAGGCCGGTGTAGTATATTTCGCAGGCCGTGATAACGGAGTTGCAGCAGAATTGGCATTGAAGACAAATGAGATAACCAGGCAAAGGTCGGCATTTTATGAAGGTACTATAGCACTTCATGGTATTGAGGAGATAATGAATAAAGATGAAGTGCTGATCTGGGTGGATCCTTTTGATGTTGATCAGGATAAATTCCTGGAATGCATTGTTAAGGGAGTGGGGGTGCATGTGATCGCAGTTTCATCAAAGGAAACCATGTTCCCGACAATAGTAATTCCTGACGGCGGCGAATATGCTGAGTATTTGCAGCTTGCAGCAGGATGGAATATCCTTGTTGAAACCGGCGTTGCACTCGGCATTGATCTTGATCATCCTAAAAGAGCACGAAAGGTTGGGAATGAATATATACCGGAGTAGAATCTAAAAAGTCCCCCTTTGAAGAGCCTGCCACGCCTTGGCGTGGGGGTGGGGGGATGTAAAAAGAATTAAATTACCCCCCAGCCCCCCAGGGGGGGCAAAACTGAGAAAACAAAATTCCCCGCCAGCTGGCGGGGATTTAGAGGTATTAAAATATTAAAAGATGGCAACCAAACAATTAGCAGTAGGTATCGATATTGGCGGAACAAATACCGTTTTTGGGTTTGTCGACAGGGAAGGTAATATTCTTGCCGAGGACAGATTAAAGACCTCTCATTATGAAGATTTTGAAACATATGTTGCGGCACTTTTCGAAAAAATAATGGTTACCCGGGATAAAATTGAAAAGGATATTCAATTACTCGGGTTTGGAATTGGTGCCCCGATGGGAAATATAAACAAGGGAACCATCGAATACCCGGCTAATCTGCCCTGGAAGGGTATTATTCCCCTTGCCGGTCTTTTCGGACGTCATACCGACCTGCCGGTTATTGTGACCAATGATGGCAATGCTGCTGCCGTAGGTGAAATGATTTACGGAGGAGCCAAAGGCATGAAAGATTTTGTAGTAATCACTTTGGGAACCGGACTTGGAAGCGGATTTGTAGTTGACGGCAAGCTGGTTTACGGTCATGATGGCTTTGCCGGAGAACTTGGACATACTGCTATACGACCCGGACCTTGTAACCGCGAATGCGGATGCGGAAGAAAAGGCTGTCTTGAAACATATGTATCAGCCACCGGCCTTAAACGGACAATGCTAAAAATAATGGCCGACAGCATTATGCCCAGCGAGCTGCGGAAATACAGTTTTGATGAGCTTGATGCTGAACTTATTCATCAGGCTGCAAAACGCGGTGATATGCTTGCAAAAAGAGCTTTTGAACACACAGGAAAAATGCTTGGATACAAACTTGCAGATGTTGTGGCACATACTAATCCCGAAGCAATATTTCTGTTCGGAGGCCTTGCACTCGCAAAAGAGCTGATATTTGAACCGGCTAAAGAGGTTATGGAGGAGACCCTTCTTCATATCTACAAAGGAAAAGTGAAACTGCTGCCGTCACAACTTAGTACTCAGAATGCAGCAGTTCTGGGTGCAAGCTCACTCATATGGTCGATTAAAGAAACTTGACAAGACAACTAATACCCGCAGATATGGCAAATTTCAGTGAAATTTTAAATCATATTCTTGGGATTATCTTTATTATTATAATTTTTTCAGTTGCATATGCATACCTGAAACCTCATCAGCTGCATAAGCGAAGGCTTTTTTCAACCCTGCTCCTGAAGCTCAGCTATCTGTTTTATGTACTTGTCCTTTGTATTATTGTATACCTTTCTGCTCTTGTTAAAGGTGGTTTGGATAAAGTCTTTCTCGGAATAGAGTTCTTTGCATTTCTGATCGTCCTGTTTGCGCCGACAATCGGGATATTTGCACGAAAGCTCAGCTATTTCAGCAAGAAGCGTGAAGGATACAATTACTTCTTTACATCGGTAAATCTTTTGTCAGTAGTTGCTATACTGGTAATGTACTTTGTATAAAGGATCTACATATTTTGATATTATAAATCAAGTCTTACCTTTGTTATAAACTTAAAACCTGATACTATGATCACGGAACGCCTCGTTGGTTATATTGAACAGAGTATAAAACAAAACTGGGAAATTGAAGCTCTTTCGAATTACAAGGAAAAGGGTTTTTCTTACAAAGAGATTGCAGAAAAAATACTGAAACTGCATCTCCTTTTTATGGATTCCGGTATAAAGGAGGGCGATAAGATTGCCCTTGTCGGACGGAATTCGGCCCACTGGTGCATAATATATCTTGCCACAGTAACTTACGGGGCAGTAATCGTCCCGATTCTTCCTGATTTTAAGCCTGACGATCTTACAAATCTTATAAACCATTCCGATGCGTCACTTTTGTTTGTCGATGATAAGATATTTGAATTGCTCGACATTGCTAAAATCCCTCAGGTAGGCGGTGTGATCTCTCTTGATGATTTTTCAATGATCACTGCAAAAAACTCTGAGCTTAAAAGGAAGTACCTGGCACTTGATGAAAAATATCAGAATGAATACCCTGTTCTTAAACCTGAGGATATAAAATTCTCCGATGTAACAAATGAAAAGCTGGCGGTAATAAGCTATACAGGAGGAACAACTGGTTTTTCAAAAGGAGTAATGTTATCCCATAACAGCCTGGCAGCAAATATCCGTTTCGCACAGACTCACATGCCGCTTAAACCCGGCGACCCGCTGGTCTCATTTCTTCCCCTGGCTCATACATATGGATGTGCATTTGAATTCCTTTTCCCGTTTACAATCGGATGCCATATAACAATACTTTCAAAGACGCCATCTCCCCAGATCATAGTGCAGGCATTCAAGGAAATAAGACCGGCGCTTATTCTTTCGGTCCCCCTTGTTATCGAAAAGATTTTCAAAAAACAGTTATTACCGGTCATTAGCAAGCCACAGATGAAAATCCTGCTCTCAATTCCCGGGATAAACAAACTGCTTCATAAAAAGATAAACAATACTCTGACCGAAACATTTGGCGGCAGGTTTAAAGAGATTGTCATCGGCGGTGCGGCATTTAATCCTGAAGCAGAAAGGTTTTTCAGGAAGATAGGTTTCAAATTCTCCGTAGGTTACGGGATGACAGAATGCGGCCCTCTTATCAGCTACACTTCATGGGATACAACTAAACTGGGTGGCTCAGGAAAACCCGTTGATACCCTTGAGGTTACAATCGATTCGCCCGATCCCCTGAAAGAGAATGGCGAAATAATCCTCAAAGGTGAAAATGTGATGATGGGATATTACAAAAATGAAAAAGCTACAAGGGAAATAATTGATGAAAAAGGATGGATGCATACCGGGGACCTTGGGGTCATGGACAAAGAAGGTAATATATTCATAAAGGGAAGAAGCAAGAGCATGCTGCTCGGACCGTCAGGGAAAAATATTTTTCCTGAGGAGATTGAAGCTGTCATCAATAACATGGGTTATATAGCTGAATCGGTAGTCATTTCTGAAGATAACAAGCTTATAGCTCTTATTTACCCCGATTATGAAGCTATCAAAAAGGACAATATTTCAGAGGAGCAGCTCCTGGCGATTATTGAAGACACAAGAAAAAAAGTGAATGAACGTGTTCCTGATTTCATGGCAGTTCACAAATTCAGGATACATAATGAAGAATTTGCAAAGACTCCCAAGAGGAGCATAAAACGGTTTTTGTATACAAAGGAATAACGCCCGGAGATAACACCTCCCAACCCCCGGAGAGTCGGCCCCCCTGCCCCCCTAAAGGTGGGTTAGAGCAATTGGCTTTTTAAAGCCCCCTTTAGGGGATTGGGGGCAAACCTGTGTTTGGGGGCAAATAAATTGGAGCAGAAAGTAATATAGCCATGAATCTATATGCACTTATTGTAGCCGGAGGAACCGGGAGCAGAATGGGGACGGATATCCCCAAGCAATTCCTTGAACTCTCCGGCAAACCTGTCCTGATGCACACAATTGAGAGATTCTGGTCTTTTGATGTTTCAATAAAAATAGTTACCGTCCTCCCTGAAGATCAGATGGGATATTGGGAAGAACTGCAGAAAAAACATTCATTTTCAATTCCCTGTACTTTGGTAAAAGGTGGACCTGCAAGGTTTTTTTCCGTAAAAAACGGTCTGGAAATGATTGAAGATAGCAGCCTTGTTGCAATACACGATGGCGTCAGACCCCTGGTAAGCCTTGATACGATAAAAAGATGTTTCGATGCAGCTCAGAAATTCGGAAATGCAGTTCCTGTAATCAGTCCGGCGGATTCAGTTAGAATGATCACGGAACAAGGGAACATGCCTGTCAACAGGCAATTTTTAAGGATAATACAAACTCCACAGGTATTTGATTCAAAACTTATAAAGAAAGCCTATCTGCAGGATTACAGTCCTGAGTTTACCGATGATGCCTCGCTTCTGGAAAAGACTGGTGAAACCATTCATCTTGTTAAAGGGAACAGAGAAAACCTGAAAATCACAAACCCGGAAGATCTGGCCGTAGCAGAAGCGCTGTTTAATTTCATTTTCTGACTTGCGCGGTAATTTGTATCTTGCAACAATCTTAATTCTTATTCTATGAAAATCAGATATGCCCTGATGATTGTTCTGCTTATTGTTTTTACGGGTTGTGCAGAAATTTTGAATGTCATTCAATCGTCGGTGGCAGTTCCTCTCACCGAGGATGAAGTTATCAGCGGCCTTAAGGAGGCTCTGGCCCTGGGAGCCAAAACTTCGGCAGAAAGACTGGCAGCGGAGAACGGATATTATGGAGATATGGCAATAAAGATCCTGCTTCCCGACGAAGCAAAGACAATAATTGACAATATATCAAAGATACCAGGAGGGGAACAGCTTGTCGAGGACGTTATTCTCAGGATAAACAGGGCTGCTGAAGATGCTGCCAGAGAGGTGGCGCCCATATTCGTGAGCAGCATTACCGGGATGTCAATAAAGGATGCCTTCAATATCCTGAAAGGAGCTGATAATGCTGCTACATCTTATCTGAAAGTTACAACTTACGATGAATTGTACTCGCTTTACAAACCAAAGATCCAAAGCTCAACTGAAAAAAAGATCATCGGCAATGTTTCGACAAAAGATTCATGGGTCACACTTACGGGGAGATGGAATTCGGTTGCCAACTCAGTCGCAGGAAGGATTGCAGGACTGAAACCTGTTAATACTGACCTTGATGCCTATCTGACTTCCAAAGCTCTCGAAGGAATGTTTTCCAGGGTTGAGATTGAAGAGTTGAAGATCAGGAAAGAAGTATCGGCCAGGGTGACTCCGTTATTGAAAAAAGTATTTGGATCTCTCGATAGCAAGTAATTGAAACTGACTCCGGATTAACATGTTTGAGCGGACTATTGTAAAACAAAACGAGCTTGAAGTACGAATCTCTGATTTTGCAAATGAAGGGATGCTTGAAATTTTGAGCCATGCGGTTCAGGGTTCCGAAGGAGGGCTCAGGTTTCAGCTTCAGAATATCCCGGAGAGAATAGCAGCTTACGGGGATCGGATAAGATTTGTCTCACTTTACAGAAAGAATAAAATAACCGGTACGGTCGGATCGTGTTACAGAATGACGGGCCAGGGAAACCTGAGATCTCCATCATCATATTTACGATATCTTGCTTTTGATGCAGTCTATCAGTCGGATATTTCCTGAAAAAGGAAAAAGAAGGAGATCATCAAGCCTGAAAAAGATGATACTTTCAAACAAAGAACACTTGAAATCTTCAGTAAGCCACATCTGCTCGAATTCAAACAGGTTAATGAAAGCGATAAGCATATCATGTATGCCTTTGTTGAAAGTATGAATGAAAGGTCAAAAAACCTTGTCAATCAGGCGGGGTATGAATATATAAGGTCTTTCCTTACTGTGGCTTTCAGCAGGTTTTCTCCCAAACCGGACAGCCGGGTCACTAAAATCACTTCAGAAGAGGAAAAGGAAAGGATGAGGTCTCTCCTGCTCGGTTTCTATCATGATTATTCCCTGTTCATTCCCGACAATGCTTTTTACGGTGATAAATATTATGTTTTGAAGGAAGGAGGAGAAATCATCGCCGGAGTAAGTGCTATACCTTCAGTGTACAAGATCTATGATATGCCTGGAATATGGGGATGGATCTATATGAGAGTGCTGCCAAAGGCACCCTATTTTAAACGACTTTTCCATCCGGAAGAGTTCCGTCATCTTGTTTTTGATGCGATATATTGCAGGAAAGGGATGGAAGATAAGCTTGCTGATCTTTTTGAATCAGTTTGCGCGTTCGAGGGATATTTTACAGGCCTCACATGGCTGGACGACCGCAGCGAACTTTTTGACAAGCTCAGATCCGGTGTAAAAATGGGTGCACTTAATCGTATGCTCAACGCTAAACCCGGATTGGTTTATACCAGGTTCCTGAATTTTACTGATAAGGAAAAGGAGTTTTTCTACGATGCTCCGGCCTATATTTCAGGATTCGATTTTTCGTAGGGAGAATTCAAACCCATAACTATGTGTTCCTCTGAGCTTCTCTGTGGTTCTCTGTGTAAGTTCTTTTATCCTCCAAGGAGATTTCCGAGGATTGAACCAGCCTCTTTTCCCCTGTTCTTTCCAAAAGGTGCAAGAGCTCTTATCAGCTTTCTTATCGGCATTGACTGAAGCCAGAGCTTTCCGGTTCCACGGATTGTGGCAAGGAACAGCCCCTCCCCTCCGAAAACCATCGATTTAAGGCTTCCTGTAGTTTCAATGTCAAAATCAAGCGACGGCTCATAAGCAACTACGCACCCGGTATCGATCCTAAGCATTTCGTTGTTCATCTGCCGCTCAATCACGGTACCTCCGGCATGTATAAATGCTCTTCCATCGCCCTCAAGCTTCTCCAGGATGAACCCCTCACCTCCCAGCAAGCCCGATCCTATCTTCCGGTTAAGGGAAATTGAAAGCTTTGTTCCGAATGCGGCACAAAGAAACCCGTCTTTCTGAACAATAAGGCTGTTTCTGACCTGTGACAGGTCAATGGGGATGATAGTCCCCGGATAAGGAGCTGCAAAGGCTACCCTGCTTTTGCCGGTCCCATTGTTAGTGAAATGTGTAATAAACAGTGACTCTCCTGTTATCAGCCTCGATCCGGCTGACAGCAAAGTGTCAAACAAACCCTGGTTTGCCTTAGCCCCGTCACCCATTTTTGCTTCGAAGCTGATGCCCTGTTCCATATAGACCATTGCCCCGGCTTCAGCAATCACTGTCTCTGCCGGATCAAGTTCAATTTCTACGAACTGAATGTCTTCGCCAAAAATTTTGTAATCAATTTCATGGGATCTCATAATTATTCTTTTTAACGGTTAAACTTCCTGATTATCGAAGTTAAGATTAATATGGCGTATGACAATAGATAGAAATTAAATATTATTTTTGCGGACATAACGGGACGTTAGTTCAGTTGGTTCAGTCCGCCGGCTGGCGGATGACAGGGTAGAGGTCACTGGGATTTAAGAAAGAAGGATTTTTGTTTGGAATCGTTATCCGATTGACGGAAAAAAGGAAAGAATAATATAAAAAGGGACGTTAGCTCAGTTGGTTCAGTCCGCCGGCTGGCGGATGACAGGGTAGAGGTCACTGGGATTTAAGAAAGAAGGATTTTTGTTTGGAATCGTTATCCGATTGACGGAAAAAAGGAAAGAATAA
>CAZCQC010000040.1:0-7222 GCA_964500155.1 uncultured Rikenellaceae bacterium
GCGAAAACTTATTGATAATAAGGATATTGATCTTGTTATAGTCGGAACTCCCGATCACTGGCACTGTATTCAGATGGTAGCTGCATGTGAAGCAGGAAAGGATGTCTATTGTGAAAAGCCAATCGGAAGGACAATTGAGGAATGTAACCTTATGGTTAGGGCCGCAGAGAAATATAAAAGAGTAGTTCAGGTGGGACAATGGCAGAGAAGCGATCCTCACTGGCAGGATGCAGTTAATTTCATTAATTCAGGCAAGCTCGGCAAAATCAGGTTAGTACGCGTCTTCTCATACCAGGGCTGGTGCCCCTCAATACCTGTACTGGCAGATGAGCCTGTTCCGGCAGGAGTTGATTATGACATGTGGCTGGGTCCTGCCACCAAAAGGCCATTTAACAGGAACCGTTTCCATTTTACTTTCAGATGGTTCTGGGATTATGCAGGCGGACTGATGACTGACTGGGGCGTTCACCTTCTGGATTATGCACTGTTCGGGATGAATGTTACTGCCCCGAAATCAATAATGGCCATGGGAGGTAAATATGGTTATCCTGATGATGCGTGCGAAACTCCAGATAGCCTTCAAACGATCTATGAGTTCGATGGATTCAATGTTTTATGGGATCATGCGATAGGAATTGATGATGGTGCCTATGGACGCAATCACGGATTAGGGTTTGTTGGCGAAAATGGTACTCTTGTGGTGGACCGGGGGGGATGGGAGGTAATCCCTGAAAAGGTAAACGGGAAGATCCGAATGGAAGCAGTCCCGTTAAAGAAGGGCACCAACCAGGGTATGAAAAACCATGTAAAAAATCACCTTGAATGTATCGCCAGCCGGAATCCTAACACAAATGCAAGTATTCAGATCGGCGCACATATTGCGAAATTTTCGGCGCTGGGCAATATTGCATACCGGACAGGTAAAAAGCTTGTGTGGGATGGGACGAAATTTACAAACGATACAGAAGCAAACAATTTCCTGGTTCCCAGTTACAGGGATCCCTGGAAACTTCCTAAAGTTTAGGAATTTAGGGAGATTTAAAATACAATAAACACGGAGTTACCCGGAGTTAAAAAGGAGTTTCACTATTTTAACTCTGTAAAACTCCGTGCAACCCTTGGTAAAGAAAACTCTTGATTATTTATAAAACTCAGTAATGTTTGTTATGAAAAGAACATTTATGGTCTTTCTGACTCTGCTATTCCTGGCAGCTTATAACCTTGTTGATGCACAGCAGTCTTCTTATTCATTTCCTTTTCAGAATCCCGCTCTGAGCGAGGAACAAAGAGTCAATGATCTGATTTCAAGGATGACACTTAAAGAAAAAGCTGATCAGCTTCTTTACACTGCACCTGCTATCCCGAGGCTTGGAATACCATCCTATAATTGGTGGAACGAGGCATTGCACGGAGTTGCAAGGGCAGGTTATGCAACAGTTTTCCCACAGTCGATAACTATTGCAAATTCATGGGACGAGGGTCTGATGTACAATGTGGCAAACGCGATCTCAGATGAAGCCAGAGCAAAATATCATGAATTCCAGCGAAGGGGCAAGAAAGGTATTTACCAGGGCCTTACATTCTGGTCGCCAAACATAAATATTTTCCGTGATCCCCGATGGGGTAGAGGTCATGAAACTTATGGTGAAGATCCGTATTTAACAGGCAGGATTGGTCTTCAGTTTGTTAAGGGTTTGCAAGGTGATGATCCGAAATATCTGAAAACAGTTGCAACTGCAAAACATTATGCCGTTCATTCCGGTCCTGAACCATTAAGACATGAATTCAATGCCAAAGTCAGTGAAGTTGACCTCAGAGAGACATATCTGCCTGCCTTCAGGACACTTGTCGTTGATGCCGGGGTATATTCTGTAATGGGAGCTTACAATATGTTCAGGGATTATCCATGCTGTGCAAATCCGATCCTATATGGGATATTGCGAAATGAATGGGGATTCAAGGGATACATTGTTTCCGATTGCTGGGCAATTTCTGACTTCTACAGATTTACGAAATTTGCAAAAGACCCGGCAGAAGCTGCAGCACAGGCCGTTAAAGCCGGAACTGATCTGGAATGCGGTGTTGACTATAAAAATCTGTCTGCAGCTGTCGAAAGAGGTATCCTCACTGAAGCTGATATTAATGTCGCCGTAAAAAGGATCTTTACTGCACGATTCAGGCTCGGGATGTTCGACCCTGACGAAATGGTGCCTTATGCCAAAATACCCTTCTTTGTAAACTGTTCCGATTATAACAACTCCCTCGCACGTCAGGCTGCAAGAGAATCAGTTGTGTTGCTTAAAAATGACGGTAATACTCTTCCTCTGACAAAATCTGTTAAAACAATCGCAGTGATTGGGCCCAATGCTGACAATTTTGAATCGCTCATTGGCAATTACAATGGAATACCCGTGGATCCTGTAACGATTCTAAGAGGCATTACAAGCAAAGTGACCCCGGAGACAAAAGTTATATATGCTGAAGGGAGCGACCTTGCCGATGGGGTTCACAATCTTACCGTCATACCTTCGCGTTATCTTCAGACTCCTGAAGGAAAACAGGGAGCAGTCGGAGAGTATTTCAACAACAGGGAGATGAAGGGGGAACCTGCTTTTTCGAGGATAGACGATAATATCGATTTCTACTGGGAACACCTTTCCCCAAGGGCCGATCTTCCGGATGATGATTTCGGGGTAAAATGGACAACCTACCTGGTCCCTCCCGAAACAGGGACCTATTATCTTGGCTCCTGGGGCTCTTCAGCATATAAGGTTAACGTGGAAGGAAAAGAATTTCTTACCTACCGGGCTGAACATCATGCTTTTCATATAGAAAAAGCAATTGATCTTAAAGCCGGAGAGAAGTATAAAATAGAGGTATTTTACAGGAACTATGCCGGCGATGCTGATATTAAGCTTTTATGGAGTATGCCGCGTGCAGGTCTGACAGAAAAGGCTGTAGCTGCTGCAAGAGAAGCTGATGTTGTGGTTCTTGTCCTGGGCCTTTCTCAGCGGTTGGAAGGGGAGGAGATGCCGATAAAAATTGAAGGGTTCAATGGAGGGGACCGTACAAATCTTAATCTTCCCGCCGTACAGGAAAAACTTCTTGATGCGATTGTCTCAGCAGGAAAACCTGTAATTGTGGTTCTAACTAACGGCGGTGCGCTTTCCGTTAATAAAGCTCAGGAAAAAGCTTCAGCTATGCTATTAGCAGGTTATGGAGGCCAGCAGGGAGGAAATGCTGTGGCCGATGTTATTTTCGGTGATTATAATCCGGCAGGAAGACTGCCTGTGACATATTACAAATCAATTGACCAGGTCCCTGCATTTGAAAATTATGACATGGCAGGCAAAACCTACAGATTCTTCAGTCAGGAACCATTGTATCCCTTCGGGTATGGTTTAAGCTATACCACTTTCAGTTACAGTAATCTGGTTATTCCTGAAAAAGCCATGGCCGGCGAAAAAATATCTGCAAAAGTCACTGTGACAAATACAGGTAAGGTTGAGGGCGATGAAGTTGTTCAGCTTTATCTGACTGATGAAAAAGCATCTACCACCAGACCAATACGCCAGCTTGAGGGATTTTCCAGAATAAATCTGAAGCCTGGCGAAAGCAAGGTGGTTGAATTCCATCTCGAACCGAGGCAGTTTTCAATTGTTAACAATAAAAACATTAGGATAATAGAACCAGGATATTTTACATTTACAATCGGAGGTAAACAGCCCGGATTCAAAGGTTATCTCGATCCGCCATTCACTCAGGTAATGACAGGACGGATCCGCTTGACGGGAAAAGAGGTTCCGTTTGCGAACTAGGATTTTACCCCCCAACCTCCCTGAAGGGGGGCTATCTATCATTAAGTCCCCGCCATCTGGCGCGAATTTGGGATAAAAACTATCAATAGAGAATGTAATTACATTGTAATTACATAAAAAAAGGGATGCTGCATCACACCCCTTTTGGTAATTCAATTTATTTCTACTTATTTCTATTTATTTCTTTTTATTTCTTTTTATTTCTTTATGAATCTGTAAACCTTTACCGAGTGTGGGAGCATCTCAACATACATTGAGGTTTCCTTAAGAACCAGATCCTTGTGTTCCCACAAATCTCTTACCTTATAGTCGGAAAGAGTCATAGGAGTGAATCCGCGTTGTCCTCCCTGTGCTCCGGGACCCATTCCACCAGGGGCTCCTGGTGCAGCCACCGGTACTCCCATTGATCCTGGTGCTCTCTGCGCTGCAGGTATTCCCTGTGTATTTGGTGCCCCCGGCAATCCTGATGCTCCGGGTGCTCCTGTAGTTCCTGCTGCCGGTGCAGCCGGAGGTGGTCCGCCAAAACCTCGTCCTCCTCCTCTAATTGAGGCAAGCAGCGTAAAATCTACCAAAACTGATTTCTTCTCATCACTTGTATTCAGGAGGCATACAGCTTTCTCATTATTTGAAAGAGTCTTAACCCAGATCTGGTAATTTCCGTTGTCCCTGTAGCAGGTAGCCTGACGGCCGAGTGAATCCTGGTTGACCGCTATCATCTCCTTATTCAGCAATATTGACTTGGTTTCAGGAGTCATATTCTGAAGGTCATTACCTGCCATAAGAGGTGATGCAAGCATGCACCAGAGTGAAAAATGAGTCCTGTATTCTTCTGTAGTCATGCCTCCGTTACCGACTTCTAGCATATCGGGATCGTTCCATTTTCCCGGGCCGGCATATCTCGCAAGATCTTTCTGCCTGCTAAAGATATCGATCATGCTGTTCCAATTATCACTGATGTCTCCTGTGGTACGCCACAGATGACCAACGGTTCCTGCCCATTCCCATGGTTTGTTAGATCCCCACTCACAGATACTGAATACTATCGGTCTACCCGCAACTTTAAGGGCATTGCTCATGTTGGTGTACGACGATTTTGCATCCTGGGAAGATGAACCGCACCAGTCATACTTAAGATAGTCCACACCATATCGGGCATAAGTCCTTGCATCCTGGTATTCATGTCCGAATCCACCTGGACGCCTCTGGCATGTAACAGTGCCTGCGCTGGAGTAGATCCCGAATTTAAGGCCCTTTGAATGGACATAATCGGCAACATACTTCATTCCGTGAGGGAAACGATCCTTATCAGCAACAATTTCGCCATTTTCATCGCGCGAAATCTGCCAGCAATCGTCAATTACAATATATTCATACCCGGCATCTTTCATACCTGAGCTTACCAGAGCATCAGCTGCCTGCATTATAAGTGCTTCACTCACATCGCAGTGAAACTTGTTCCAGCTGTTCCACCCCATCGGAGGAGTTTTTGCCAGTTGATCAAACTTTTGAGCTGTGGCAATCAGTGTCAGACAAGCAGCCATAAAAACCAGTAAATACTTTCTCATAATATTAAGATTAGTTATACAAAATGGATTATTTGAAATATTAAGATATGTTTATTAGACATCTGTCAGGACAAATTTATTTCATTTGTTTAATTACTTTTGTTGATATGTGATTTTCCATACTATGCCAACAGAAAACCATCTTCTTCAGAAACGTGTGAACCTTTTTGACGGAATTTCGATTGTTGCCGGAGCAATGATCGGATCCGGGATTTTTATAACAAGTGCGGATGTTGCAAGGACAGTAGGATCGCCAGGGTTGCTAATGATAGTATGGTTGATCACAGGGTTAATTACAGTTATAGGAGCACTAAGCTATGGGGAGCTTGCTTCAATGATGCCGAGTGTGGGAGGGCAATACGTATATCTCAGGGAAGCATATCATCCATTAATCGGATTTCTGTTCGGGTGGACAACATTTCTAGTGATTCAGTGCGGGTCCATTGCAGCAGTGGCAGTTGCTTTTGCAAAATTTTCGGGGGTTCTGGTCCCATGGATATCGGAAAAAAATATACTTCTTCAAATCGGGCCGCTGGGGATCAACAGTACAATGGTCGTGGCCATCAGTATGATAGCATTCCTTACCTGGTTGAATACCAGGGGAATAGTAACGGGCAAGACAGTTGTAAATCTTTTTACTTCTACAAAAGTGATTGCTCTTTTCGGATTTATTCTGATAGGTTTTTTAGCAACAAAGGGTTTAACGTCCTGGCATATTAACAGGGAAGCATTCTGGGAGGCGGGAAAGATAGGTGCAAATAATCAGATTATACCTCTTTCAGGTTTTGCACTTGTTACTGCAGTGGCAACCGCCCTGGTAGGATCATTGTTTTCTTCCGATGCATGGTACAATGTTACATATATCTCTGGCGAGGTGATTAATCCCAAGAGGACAGTTCCGTTAAGCCTTATACTTGGTACCATGATTGTATCAGTCCTATATCTTTTCACGAACTGGGTATATATAAGAATACTTCCTCTTTCAGGATCTCCCGATGGTGCAGATGTTCTTGCCAGGGGTATTCAATATGCGACTGACGACAGGGTGGCTACTTCGGCAATGAGTGTTGTTTTTGGGGATTACGCTGCCATAATTATGGCTGTATTTGTAATGATCAGTACCTTTGGATGCAACCACGGACTGATCCTTGCCGGTCCGAGGGTCTATTATGCAATGGCCAGGGACGGACTCTTCTTCAAAAAGGTAGGAGAGATCAACAAGAAGGGAGTTCCCGGATTTGCAATAGTAATCCAGGGAGTCTGGGCTATTTTACTCTGTTTATCCGGTACATACAGCAATCTTCTTGACTATGTGATATTTGCGGTTCTTCTGTTCTTTACACTAACGATTATCGCACTCTTTATACTCAGGACCAAAAGACCCGATATTCCACGTCCATATAAAGCATTTGGGTATCCAGTAATCCCGGTAATCTACATACTGACTACTTCATTTATCATGGTCATTTTATTGATCTACAAACCGAACTATACATTCCCGGGTTTGATATTGGTAGTTCTGGGAATACCAGTGTATTATATCTGGAAGAAATTTTCCCGCAAACCAGTCGGGATGCCCGCCGATGAAATACCTGATGAAACTTAAAGATGTTTCCGGAACGTTTCATACAAAGGATCAGAACTCAGGAATACCTTGATAAAAATAGCCTTCTGAATGCTTTGCAGGAGCCTTCGCCGGTAAGTATCAGAATAAATAGTGCCAAATGGAACGGGAAACCAAGGTCTTCTGAACCCGTTCTATGGTGTGCCACAGGGTTCTATCTTGAATCAAGGCCATCATTTACTCTTGATCCTCTGTTTCATTCAGGATGCTATTAC
>CAZCQC010000041.1:0-5628 GCA_964500155.1 uncultured Rikenellaceae bacterium
TTAGGATATACATATGCCAGGACTTTTATCAGGAGCCTGAGCACCCTGACTGAAGAAATTATTAATGAAGGAAAATGGTTTCCTGCAAATTTTGACAAGCCAAATGACCTGACTTTTACATTTAACTATTTACTCTCACGCCGTTTCAGTTTTTCTTCCAATTATACCTGGAGTACCGGTCGTCCGATAACCTTTCCGGTGGCGACTTATGTTATGTACGATGATTTACTTGTTCATTATTCGGACCGTAATAAATACAGAATTCCTGATTACTCTCGACTTGATCTGTCATTCAGAATCGGGGGAAGCCTGAAGTTACGCCAGATTGCCCATCCCAATTGGACATTCTCGGTCTACAACCTGTTAGGCAGGAAGAATGTATATTCAATATACTTTAAAAAGGAAGGAGATGTCATTAACGGGTATAAGCTGTCAGTTTTCGGGCAGGCAATTCCTTCTGTAACCTTTAGCTTTGACTTTTAAAAAATGAAACTGATTCAACATAATTAAAACCAATGAAACAACTTCCTGATGGTAGGGATTCTATAAGGCTACCATTTATAAATCTTAACTTGCTTCATCCTTTGTCAGGATTAATCCAGCTGTGTGTTTTCATTCTTATGACCGGATGTATTGTCCAGTTTACTCCCGAGACTGAAGAAGAGAAGGAGCTTCTTGTTGTGGAAGGATTAATTACTGATCAGCCGGGTCCGAATACGATAAAATTATCAAAATCGTTGCCATTTGGAAAGAAGAGTGAGGCAAAACCGCTATCGGGATGTTTTGTAAGCCTAAAGGATGACATCGGGAATTATTATCCATTGGTTGAGAAAGGAGCTGGAACTTATATAACGAACTCTACAGCTTTCAGAGGTCAGGTCGGAAGATTTTATACATTAGGAATAGTTACAAATAACGGAGCTAAAACTACTAGTTATGAGTCGTTCCCGGTGGAAATGAAACCTGTACCTCCGATTGACAGTATTTATTATGAAAAAACGGTAATTAAAGAAGGATTTGAGAATTACTTTGGGATAGATGGCTGCAATATCTATCTCGACACGCATGATCCGGAAAATAAATGTAAGTACTACAGATGGGACTACAACGAAACATGGATCCTCAGACTGCTTTTTCCCGTCGAGAATATTAAATGCTGGGTAAATGATACTTCAAATGTAATTAATTTTAAAAGTACTGCAGCCTTTGATGAAGCCAGAATAATACGTCATCCTGTAACAAATATTTCGAATAATACTGACAGGCTCAAAATTAAATACAGCATTTCTGTTAATCAATATTCCCTGAATGAGGATGAATATGTTTACTGGGAAAAGCTTCAGAATATAACTGACCAGGTTGGCGGCCTTTATGATGTGATTCCCGCATCGGTTCCAAGCAATGTATTTTGTATAGACAATCCGGTTGAGAGGGTTTTGGGATATTTCAGCGTTTCTGCCCGATCGTCAAAAAGAATATTCATTAAGGACAATTTCTCAGGTATTGTCAACCTGTATCCTGATTGTCCAACCGATACTGTCTATGGAGATGTTGAAATCTGGGGATTGGGTGTAAGTGTCTGGGTACTTTCTGATAATCCCCCCTCATTCATCGGCCCCCGGAGAAGAATACTTACGGATAAAAGAGGCTGTGCCGATTGTACCGTCAGGGGAACAAATGTAAAACCGGAATTCTGGATTGGCGATTAATAAAGGATTATCTGAAAAAAATGGCATGAAAAATAATATAATTCCGGTATTTCTTCTTTTCTTATTATTCTTTCTGATCAATCAGAACTTTGATCTCCAGGGACAAAATAATATCCCGGATCTTTTAAGAGAACGGTTTCAGCGTTACATTGATGCTGTACCGATGGAGGAAGTTTTTATCCACACCGACAGAGATGAATATATTTCAGGTGAAGACCTGTGGTTTGCAGTTTATCTTATTGACAGGCAGAGTCATAAGCCATCAGCCTCGAGCAGAATCACCTATTTTGAACTCATAAATTCCGAAAACAGACCGGTTGTACAAAAAAGGATCTATCTTGAAAATGGCTTTGGTCCGGGGCAAATTACTCTGCCCGATACTTTAAGCACAGGAATTTATACAATCAGGTCTTATACAAACAGGATGAAGAATTTCCTTCCGTATAACTGTTTTGTCAGGGATATCAGGATATTCAATCCATTTAATAATAAAAGCCTTAAAGTGAGACCAGTAGTTGCCGGGATAAATACGGGAAGTTTAAATGAACAGTCAGGTTCAGGAACTTACGATACCGGAAGGAATTTAAAGATAAACAGTCATAAACCTGATAATATCGAAATAATTTTCAAAGCAGATGAAAAGTACCGTTCTGAAAACAAAAATCTATTTTATTTATTTATCCAGACACACGGAATAACTGATCATTTTAGCACTGAAACAATTACCGGAGGAGATAAAAAAGTACTTCTGCCTGCTGGATCTTTAACCGGTGGATTAAATCAAATAATTGTATTTGATTTAAAAGGTCAGCCAGTTTGTTCACAATATAATTATACACCTTTAGCGGATACTCCGGCTATTACCATAAATTCAGGAGACACATATGGGGTGAGAGAAAAGGTTACTTTGGATCTGGAGACCGGCAATTCAATTACAAACAATCTAAAACCGGGTAGTATCAGCATTTCAGTTTCTCCGTTAACTGAAGGAAATCAGAAGTCCGACCTGAAGGATTATTTGATATCCGGTTCAGAATTCGGTTTTGACAGATCCTATCTACCGTCGATAAATAAAAGCGACTTACCACGGGAAATAAAGGAACCTAACCTGTCAAATATTAATAGTAAATGGATTGACTGGCCAATAATATTATCAGGCAAGATACCCGGTATCGTGTACAATACGGAGAGAGAGTTTCACTTCCTGAGAGGGAAACTGACTTCTGAAGATAATTCAATATCGTCTTCAGAGTATGTTTTACTTAGCATTCCCGGCAAAGAACCGGGGTTTCAATATGCAAAGACAGATAATGCAGGGAATTTCAGCTTTAGTATCCAGATTGATGAGAGCATTAAAGATTTGGTATTGATGCCTGGTGATGAAAACAGGATGCAGAAGATCATTCTTGAGTCGGGATTTGCTGAATTGAATACCCCGGTTCAGATTGCATCAGGCACAGACGAAGTTTCGATTCCCCAATATATTAAGGACTGGAGTGTCAATTACCAGATAAGAAAGATTTACGGAGATTATTCCGTTGGAAGTCTGGTGGAAAGTAACTTACGTCCTTTAATCCCTGTAAGGTTCTACGGGAAACCAGATACTGAACTTATAATGGCAGATTACGTAACCCTGCCAAAAATGGAAGAGGTCATTTATGAACTTTGACCTCAAGTTTCGATGCAAAAGAAAAATTCAGGTTATGCAATTCTTATTACCGATCGGATAAATGAGAACAGGTATGAATCATCCCCGGATCTTTTTCTGGATGGGGTAAAAATAAATGATGCCTCCGTTTTTGCAGATCTGGATCCTTCAATTGTTGAAAGAATTGATGTAATAAAGGAAAAATATTTTGTCGGGGATTATTCCTTTCCCGGATTGGTAAATATAACAACAATATCTTCTGATTTCAGCACTATTCAATTACCTGGTTATATGATCAGGCTCCCCTATAGCGTAGTTGACCGTGTAAGGTCATTCTTATCACCCGATTACACTTTATCAGCTCTGAAGAATAGCACAATCCCCGACTTCAGAAACACTCTCTATTGGAATCCATCGGTTAAAACTGACAGTGAAGGTAAAGTCAGGATTGAATTCTGGACTTCAGATTTTGCCGCTGAATATGAAATAAATGTCCAGGGAATAACCTCCGAAGGCAAAGTAATTTCGGAAAGGAAAACCTTCAGGGTAGAATGATCGGGAAATAAAAGCTGCCTATCTCAACTTTAATGATTAACTTTTGTTCGTTTGATAGCTAATTCAGGTAATCATAACACAATTTCTAAGATGAAGACAATCAGCATTTTCTTTGTGATCTTACTTATTGGAACCTCATGCGGGAGAAGCACAGTAGACAAAAAAGTCAACACAAATCCGAAAACAGAAGCAGATAGAATATCAGATGATTCCCTGTTAACCCTCGTGGAATACAGGACATTTCAATATTTCCGGGAAGGTGCTGAACCGGTTTCAGGCATGGCACGGGAACGTTTACATGTCGACGGATCATACCCCGAAAATGACATGAATGTAATCACGTCCGGAGGATCAGGATTCGGGCTGATGGCTATCCTTACCGGAGTTGAGAGAGGTTTTATCTCAAGGGAAGAGGGTCTTGAAAGATTTCAGAAGATCGTTGCTTTTCTTCAGAAAGCCGATCGTTTTCACGGGGCCTGGCCTCACTGGCTCCATGGCGAGACAGGTAAAGTAAAACCATTCTCCCCAAAGGATAACGGAGCTGACCTTGTTGAGACCGCTTACCTGGTACAGGGACTTCTTGCAGTAAGGCAGTATTTCAAAGACGGAAATGATGAAGAGAAGAAGCTTTCTGCCGATATTGACAGACTGTGGAGAGATGTTGAATGGAGCTGGTTTACAAAGGGGGGAGAAGATGTGATCTACTGGCACTGGTCGCCTGATTATGGCTGGGCGATGAATTTCCCGGTAGAAGGTTATAATGAATGCCTGATATTGTATATACTGGCTGCATCGTCGCCAACTTATCCTGTTCCGGCTGAAGCCTATCACAAGGGGTGGGCACGAGGTGGTGAAATAAAGGCAACCAATGAAAAATATGGATATCTCCTTGAGCTTAAACATAACGGAGCAGAAGAATATGGAGGGCCTCTGTTCTGGTCGCATTATTCATACCTCGGACTCGATCCCAGGAACCTGAAGGACCGGTATGCCGACTACTGGCAGCATAATAAGAATCATACACTCATAAACTGGCAGTGGTGTGTCAGAAATCCTAAGAAATATGCCGGATATAATGAGAAATGCTGGGGACTGACGGCAAGCTATTCAGTTAATGGCTATTCAGCCCATGCCCCGGGAGAAGCCAATGATATAGGGGTAATATCGCCCACAGCCGCAATATCTTCAATTCCGTATACTCCTGAACAGTCGTTAAATGCAATCAGGTATTTTTATGAACACTACGGGGAAAAGGTTTGGGGGAAATATGGCTTCTATGATGCTTTCAGCGAGCAGAATAACTGGTACCCTCAACGATACCTTGCAATTGACCAGGGACCGGCAGTTGTAATGATTGAGAATTACAGGTCAGGATTGCTCTGGAAATTGTTTATGTCCTGTCAGGAAGTTAAGGAAGGGTTGAACAAGCTGGGATTCACGTCTTACTAACAGAAGTTGCTGGTTGCTGGGTTCTTGTTACTGGTTTTAAGTCCCCCTTTGAAGGAATCTTTTTCAAAGTCCCCCTTTGAAGGAATCTTTTTCAAAGTCCCCCTTTGAAGGGGGCAGGGGGATGTAAACTATTGTTTATTATTTATCTTTCGCTTTCAATAATTGCAATTGATATTTTATGGAGAATCAAAACAAACCAGTATTTGTAACTGGTGGTACAGGGTTATTAGGAAGTCATCTGATTTATATGCTTATATCCCAGGGTGA
>CAZCQC010000042.1:0-4525 GCA_964500155.1 uncultured Rikenellaceae bacterium
AAGATTTCAGGGATGATCGATGAGTCGATGGATAAGGAGCAGATGAAGCAACCTCCGCAGCCATATGAATTCAGGTCAAAAACTTCAGGCCAGCGACTTATGATTATGACAGCCGGAGTAATATTTAACTTTATTTCCGCACTGGTAATATATGTTTGCGTGCTTTATACATGGGGAGAAACATACCTTCCTACTGCCAATGTGAAATATGGTATTGTGACTGATTCGACAGGTTACTCGATAGGCCTCAGAAACGGGGATAAAATCCTTTCAATCGACAATCAGAAAATTGAAAATTTTAATGAGATCACTTCCGATATAGTTCTTAATGACAGGAAATCAATCCAGGTTGACAGGAACGGAGACATAATGAATATAGCAATTCCGGTTGAATTTATCGCCAGATTGCTTAAGGGAAACGGAAAGATAGAGCCCAGAACACCTTTCAGGCCCTACATAATTTCAACTTTCGGGAAAGTATCTCCGGGCAAAACGGCAGGACTACAGGAAGGGGACGAGCTCACTGGTATCGATGGAAATAGTTTTGAATGGTTTGATGAATTTCAGAAATATCTTTCAGATAACAGGACCAGGTCGTTGGAAGTAAATGTTCTGCGAAAAGGGGAACTGATTAATATCCCCGTTGTACCAACATCAGAAGGCTTGCTGGGAATAGGAAGCTCAAGGACATATGACCAGATGTTTGAACTGAAAACAATAAATTACGGATTCCTGGCATCAATTCCTGCCGGAATAAGTAAAGGCTTCAAAACGATTGGAGATTATCTGAAGCAGTTCAAGGTGATATTTTCGAGGCACACAAAAGCTTATGAATCATTGGGTGGTTTCATAACAATCGGGAGCATTTTCCCGGGTGTATGGGACTGGCAGTCTTTCTGGAACTTGACTGCCCTGTTGTCGATTATACTGGCAGTAATGAATATACTTCCGATCCCGGCGCTCGACGGCGGGCATGTAATGTTTTTACTGTATGAAGTGGTAACGGGACGAAAACCAAGTGACAAATTCCTTGAATATGCCCAGATCACCGGAATGGTCATCCTGTTTGCACTTCTTATACTTGCAAACGGCAATGATATATTAAGATTAATAAGGAAATAGAATAATTCTGATGCCAGTTTGTAAATAACCAAAGTATTTCTAACTTTGCACTAAATCAAAAAGCTAAAGAGATGGGAAAGATAGGATTGACAGAGATAATACTCATTTTGCTTGTTGTAGTACTCTTGTTCGGTGGTCGTAAAATTCCTGAATTGATGAAAGGCATAGGCCAGGGTATGAAGGAATTTAAAAAAGCTTCTAAGGTTGATGGCGAGACTGAAAGCAAGGAGACTTTCAAATAGGAGATTTTGTAATACTTGATATTAAATTTAAAAGGGCTGGGAAATCAGCCCTTTTTTTATGATCCGCCCCCAACCCCCTAAAGGGGGCTATTATTTTTGTTAACCCCCCTTAGGGGGCAGGGGGTGAAAAATCCTCGTACTTCTGATTTCTTCTTACAGGATTAAAGCCGGCTTCCCTGATTATGTTCTGAATCTCATCCGCATCAAAACGGTTATTTGATCCTGCCGCACTAACGACATTCTCTTCTATCATTATCGATCCGAGATCATTTGCACCCGAATGAAGCGACAGCATTGCAACCTCTTTCCCCACGGTAAGCAAAGAGGACTGAAGGTTTGTAATATTATTAAGCATTATCCGGCTGACTGCGACCAGGCGTATGTAATCCGGACCATTATAGGTGCTTTTAATTCCGTGCCTTTTTGAGAGAACAGTACCTTCATCCTGGAATGGCCATGGTATAAATGTTATAAATCCGTAGTTGCCTTCCGGCTTTTCAGCCTGGAGATCCCGGATCCTTACAAGATGTTCGATCCTTTCTGCAACTGTTTCAAGATGTCCATACATCATTGTAGCCGAGGTTGGCAGGTTCAGACGATGAGCCTCTCTCATCACATCAAGCCATTCCCCGGAGGTGGCTTTAGCAGGTGAGATTATCCTTCTGACCCTGTCGGAAAGGATCTCTGCTCCGGCGCCGGGGAAACTGTCAAGACCAGCAGCTATCAGCCTGCTCAGTATTTCGCCATATGGAAGTCTCTCTTTTTTTGCCAGAAAGACAACCTCAGGAGGGCCAAGGGCATGAAGTTTCAAGGTAGGATAAAGTTCCTTGATATTCCTGAAAAGACCGGTATAGAATTCAAGTCCCAGATCGGGATTCATACCACCCTGAAGAAGAAGCTGATCACCTCCGAGAGCGATTAGTTCATCAATTTTTTTAATATAATCTCCGATGGATGTCACGTATGCATCAGGTGAATCCTTACTGCGACAGAAATTACAGAATTTGCACCGGGAAAAACAGATGTTGGTTATATTTACATTTCGGTCGATCATCCAGCCGGCATTCTTACCGGGTACATGAAGCTGCCTGATTCTATCGCCCGTATACATCAACTCCTCAAGAGGGGCTTTGTGATACAGCGCAGTTCCCTCCTCTGCAATCAGAGGTACCAGATCGAGAGCTTTTTTATAAAGGTCTTTCAAATCCATTTGTAAGATAATACATTTTTAACCCACCCCCGCCCCTCCTGGGAGGGGAGCCTTAAAAAACAACCCACCCCCACCCCTCCTTGGAGGGGTGCCATTTATTTGTCAGCATAAAGCCCCCCTTCAGGGGGGATGGGGGGCAAAATCGCAGAACAAAGGTAACTCTTTAGAAACTAAACAATCAATAATTTAATTAACTTTACTTCCCTAAAAATCCAGGATAAAATATATGAAACCGGAAATTCATAAAATTTCACAAATATCTCCTGAACAGTCTGTTGTATGTATTACTGGAAAGGATACATTACCTGATTGGCTGAAGCTGACAAAATCAGAAAAGGAATTTGCATTAAAACAGTTGACGGCTAAGGAAGAGTTTGCAATTATCAACTCATACTACAAAAACACTTACTTAGTACGGATAAATGAAACCGGTTCCGAATATAAATTAAAGGAAGAACTGAGAAAGACAGCTTTCAATCTCCGGAAAATTATCAGGTCGAATAACCATACCGAAATTATAATAGCCTCATTTAAGTCATTTAAGGGAGCGGTTGAGGCTTTTACTGAAGGATTGCTTCTCAGCTTCTATACATTCGATAAGTACAAAACTAAAAAAGAGATCGGGGAGAAAAAGAATTACCCGTCAAAGCTTCTGTTGTACCAGGGTCCTGATGATGAAGATCTCAAATGGCTGACTGACCTTACTGATTCGGTTTACTTCGTTCGTGACCTCATCAATGAACCCGTTAACCATCTAAATGCTACTACCCTGGCGGAGGAGATAAAAAAAATCGGCAATTCTGCTGGATTCAGGGTTGAGGTACTCAATAAGGGAAAGATAGAAACCCTCAAGATGGGAGGATTACTGGCAGTCAATAAGGGAAGTGTGGATCCTCCGGTATTCTGCATACTGGAGTGGAAGCCCGAAAAGGCTCTTAATGCGAGCCCCCTGGTCCTTGTCGGCAAAGGTATTGTATATGATACCGGAGGACTGAATATAAAGACTGGTGATTATATGGATAATATGAAAGCTGATATGGCTGGTGCTGCAGCAGTTACAGGGGTTTTCTCCACAATAGCCAGAACCGGGATCCCTCTTCATGTTATTGGCCTTATTCCTGCCACTGATAACCGTCCCGGCGGAAATGCCTACGCCCAGGGAGATATCATCACAATGTACAACAAGATGAATGTTGAGGTTGGCAATACCGATGCCGAAGGAAGGCTGATACTGGCCGATGCAATCAGCTATGCGTCGAAATTCAAACCTGAGCTTATTATCGATATTGCAACACTTACAGGCTCAGCTGCCATGACTTTTGGTGTTCAGGCAATTGCGGTCATGGGTAATGCTGACAGGAAGTATTTCAGGCTGCTTGAGGAATGTGGCAATGAGGTTTATGAAAGAACAGCCGAACTACCATTCTGGGAGGAATACGGGGAACTTATAAAATCGGATATAGCTGATATTAAAAATGTTGGCGGAAGGGAGGCAGGCGCCATCACAGCAGGTAAATTCCTTGAGAATTTTGCGGAATATCCAATGATTCACATGGATATTGCTGGAACAGGGTCACTTAAGAAAGATGATTTTTACCGGTTAAAGGATGGCCCGGGCTCCGGCGTAAGATTGCTTTCAACATTTCTGAAAAAGTATGCAGCAGGCCTGATGGTTAAGTAATGACATTTTCTATGGAGAAGAAAACAATTATTGCAGGAATCACACAAGGTGACATAAATGGCATTGGATATGAGGTTATCATAAAAGCACTCATTGAAGATGAAATTAACGATATCTGTGTTCCGGTGGTCTACGGTTCACCCAAAGTTGCAGCATACCATCGTAAGGCCCTGAATATTAATAATTTCAGTTTTAATAATATACGTTCAGCAGAGGAAGCTAATAATAAAAAAGTAAACCTTGTAAACTGTCTTGATGATAATATAAGGG
>CAZCQC010000043.1:0-4463 GCA_964500155.1 uncultured Rikenellaceae bacterium
ACCTTCTTGAATACAGTAGTATCATATTCTCATCATCAGCTTTATTAAGCCGTTCCAACTCTTTCTCCAGATCGGGCAACCGACCTTTGAGAGATTCATAAAGCTTTTCAAGCTCTTTTATTTCAGATGACCAGATTGCCATCTTGAGGATTAATTCATTTTGATAAAGTTATGAAAGTCTTTAACATGGAGCAAATAGAAAACCGGCATTTCTTATTGGAGCTTGCAATGCAATCTGGATAGTCTAAACCAAGTGACAGGCTTAAGGAAGGGAATTCCGTTATATCCCGGGGAAGCGGTATAATCTTCAGGGTACCTGCCTATCTGGCATATATCGGACAAAACGCCTGCTGGCCGTCTGTCTTGCCATGGGCGGGATAAAGCATAGATATGCCATTTTAAATGTTTCAAACAATTTGGCCTGATATTTGTTATAAAATATGACCATGTTCATTTGCTGTTTTACAGATGGAAGCAATTAACATGGGATCTATTACGTTTGTGTGAGTACATATTTATTATCTGTTAAAATGGAATTAAGTAAAATAAAGATAAAAAAGAGCATTATTTATTCGGTTATTGCTTTCTTCGCCGGATTCATTTATCTGATCTATTCCGAACCCAAACCAATTGAATCTATCGGCCACATCGGAATAATGATCTTAACAGCTTTAGGCTATATGCTCGCTTCATTTCTGGCCGGTACAATTGTCCTGTTGATTCTGATGGTATTCATTAGAAGAATTAAAGGCGATTTCTGGAATTATTCAACTCTTTTAATGGTTGGCGGGGTTAAATTGCTTGTTTTAACCAACATATTTATTTAACTGCTTATCCCCTTTCTTATTTCTTCATACCCTCTATAAACATCTTTCTATGTTTTCCCAAACCATTAATCAAGGAACATTTAAATCCTTTTTTGATTAATAATTAATTTGTTAAGAATAAGAATCAGGGTGACCCTGTTTAGATGCCAGCGGCATTTCCTGTGGGAGTTTGCAATACAATCCCAAGAGTAGTCATCGTCTGCCTTTTTCCAAAAGAAAATTATGCAGAATAAAAATTACACCGGCAAGCAGGAAGGGAACGAGGATTATAAGTGAACCGGAATTGCCCGTAAACGAATTAAAAAAAATTCCAAGCGCAAAAAAAAGTAAAATAAAGATAATCCCTCCGATAATCTCATATTTCCAGGCAATAGCCAGAACAATAATTAAAGCAAAGGCTGGTAAATTATGAACCATAAATCCGGTAAGCTGCCTGCCAACAGGTTCGTCTCCCCCGAAAACATCAAGGGAGAACATCATCATAAAAAGGATCGCAAGGATTGCAATAATCCGTGGAAACCAATACAATATTCTGAGAATCATAGTTGAGAGTTTTTAAGTTATTATCTGATATTGGTTTTTACTATTTAAAGCAGATCCAAAGATTCCGTTTTCCGGTAACCTTTGATATGAACTATCAGATCCTTGTCTATTTCTACAATCGCATAATTACTGTTTTCAGGACCAGTTCCTTCTACAAGAGCTTTAAGGGTATAGTAATGAATATTATTTAGCCTGCTTACTCCTCCTTCATGATAATGTCCCTGAAAAACAATCACGACATTACCGGCATCTTCAAGCATTTTTCTGACGACATCGGCATTATCGGGACAATATAGCTTATCAACAGGAGGTGTATCAAGCCGGTGGTGTAAAAAAATTACAGCTGGCATTTTATTCCTGTGCAGATCATTTTTAAGCCATTCCAGTTGATCTTCCGGAATGTGGGCATCTGTCCAGTCAAATTTGCCATGATCGTACGCCCTTCCCTGTGAAGTATAATTGGCATCGAGAACAATAAAATGAAAAGAATTCCTGTCAAACGAATAGTAACCGGAAGCCTTGATAAATCCTTCATTTGATATATTATCAAGGAATTGCTGTTTTGAAATGCTGTCATGATCATGGTTACCAAGTACATGGTATCGGGGCCCTTTAAACCGTCTGAATTCTTTTTCGACCGTACTGAGAAAAACAAGGGTCTCTTTTTCTTTTGGCGATGCTCCCTGATCTTTAAAATCTCCCAGCTCGATAAGGAAATCCACCTGCTGCTGATTCATCAGATCAATGCACTCTGATAATTTCCCGAGAGATTCCTTATAATATCTGGTTGTACTTTCAGGATTTGGCCTGTCAGCATAATGAATATCAGTTACTATTCCAAACCTTATTGGCTTAAAATCACCTTTTGTTAATTTTAAGAGTGAAAAGGGGACCGCCCCCAACAAGGTTACCGTTGTTGTGACAAATTCTCTTCTGTCAATTTTCATAACATATCATATTGAATGCAATATAATCGATTCCTGAGTTCTGATCCTGGTTCAGGAATGTTCCGTTGGATTCATGCATTTTCAGGTTTTTCCTTAATATCGAGGCATTCGTGAACGAGCCTGAGGCTCTCAGCATTTTCAGCTATTATCACAAGGGTATCATTTGGTTCAATAACAGTAGAACCATTGGGTGTTATGAAACGGCCTCTTCTCTTTATAAGGGCTATCAGGGCTGCTCTTGGAAACCCTATATCCAGGATGCGTTTACCGGCTGCAGGACTCTTTTCCCCTATCTCAATTTCTGTAAGCTCCGATTTCATAGTATCTGATAGTTCAATATCGGGCGGTGTTTTTTGCTTTGCCTTCTCAGGAACAGAAACGCGAAGCCACTTCGCAACATACTTGAGCGTTGTTCCCTGAAATAAAACAGATGTAAGTGAAATAAAGAAGACAAGATTAAAGATCATCTGCGACTTTTGTATTCCTGCAAGCAAGGGGAATGTGGCAAAGACTATTGGCACTGCTCCCCTCAATCCTACCCACGATATGAAAGTGATCGTTTTCAGTTTCAGCCTGAAAGGTAATAGTGATGCAAATACACTGAATGGGCGGGCAACAAACATCAGGAAGGCTGAAACAAGGAGTCCGACACCAATCAGAGGAACTATCTGGCCTGGAAAAACAAGTAATCCCAGTGTAAGAAAAAGAACAATCTGCATAAGCCATGCTAACCCGTCAAAAACCTGCATTATTGATTTTTTATGAATAAGGTATTGATTCCCCAGGTAGACCGCTGATAAATAAACTGCAAGGAACCCGTTTCCTCCAATAAAATCTGTAAATGAAAAGGTAAAGAACATCAGTGATATGACCATGACCGGATAAAGTCCCATGAAATCTAGTTCAATCCTGTTGATCAATTCCTTTCCAAGTCTGCCTGTCAGTAATCCAACCGCACCACCAATCAATACCTGTTTGATAAATAAGGGAATAATACTCAGAGCAGAGTGATCCTTCGACAATATAAGTCCCATCACAGCAATTGTCAGAAAATATGCCATGGGGTCGTTGCTTCCGCTTTCCAGCTCCAGCGTTGCCCGGATGTTCTTTTTTAAGCCCAGGTTTTTTGACCTCAGAATTGAAAATACTGCTGCTGCATCAGTTGATGAAACAATCGCACCCAAAAGCAATCCCTCATAAAATGTGAAGTCGGTGATTGCCCATACAAAAAGTCCGACTGAGAGTGCAGTGAGGAAAACACCTAATGTTGAGAGGGTAAGCCCATGCCAGAATACAGGCTTTATCACCTCCCAGCGTGTTTCGAGACCTCCGGAGAAAAGGATGAAATTCAAAGCAACTATACCAATGAAGCGTGTTACTGCAGGATTATTGAAATTAATCTTTCCAATACCTTCCGAACCGGCAAGCATCCCGACTATGACAAAAAGAATCAATGTGGGCACACCCAGACGGTAAGATGTCTTTCCGGCCGCGATACTCAATCCCAGAAGAACCGAGCCTATGAGAAGTATATTTTCGAGTGTGAGATTCATTTCGGTTTGAAAAATAGTCATTTTATTTCAAAGAATAACTGCCTGTTATAAAATATGTTGCAATCTATTAGTCAATAATAAACATTAAAATTCCTCAGAAATAATTGGTGGGAATTGTTCCTGATCAAAAAACTTTTCATAAATTGCCACATCAAGGTATCATTTATGAATTTCACTAAAACAACTTCATATTCCTTAAATATATTAAGCTATATGGCTGAGCATGATAGTATCAGGATGTCAGCCAGTTATCTTCACAGTAAACTTCACATTCCTTATTCATATCTGCGGGCCGTCCTGGGAGACCTTTCAAAGGGCAACTTAATATCTGGGATCAATGGCCGGAATGGCGGATTCAGACTTAGCAGGGATAAATCCACAATATTTCTGGCTGATATAGTTGAAGTTACCGAAGGACTTGAAAGCTTAAACAAATGTGTTATGGGATTTGATGAATGCCCGTTCAATCACAGCTGTTATTTGCATCCCATCTGGATAAGGATGAGAAGAGAAATTCTTAACGTACTAAAGCAAACATCTTTAGCTGATTTACTGCCTGACAAAAAAGATATATCATACCAAAATAAATAATA
>CAZCQC010000044.1:0-2622 GCA_964500155.1 uncultured Rikenellaceae bacterium
AGGGGCAGTAACCTCATATGAATTCAGAGATATTTCCGGCAACCACACAATCAATGCAACCTTTCAGCGCATAGCATTTTCAATTTCAGCTGTTGCCGGCACTGGCGGCAAAATAGATCCTGTTGGTCAGATTGCAGCTGATTACGGATCAAAACGGGTTTTTTCAATTACACCCGGTAATGGCACCAAGATCTCAGATGTCATTGTCGATAATGTATCAGCAGGCTCTGTGTCGGAATATATATTTGAAAATATTACATCGGACCATAGTATTTCTGCAACTTTTGCCCCGCTTTATTACAATATAGAGAGCAATGCCGGACAGGGCGGTACTATTAGTCCAACAGGAATAACCAGTGTACTTCATGGCAATAATCAGAGCTATTCAATCACTCCTGCCAAAGGTTATCAGATAAAAGAAGTAATTGTGGATAATGTTTCCCTGGGTGTAGTTACAAATTATTCTTTCAGGGACGTAACCTCTGACCATTCAATCTCTGTCCGGTTCCACCCACTGACACTTACTGTGACAGCCACTTCAGGAGAGGGAGGATCAATTAGTCCTGAAGGTGAGTCCAAAGTAGATTATGGGGAAGATCAGTCTTATACAATTCTGCCTCATTATGGTTATAAAATTAACAACCTGATAGTTGATTATAATCCGGTCAATATAACTTCAAATGAATTCTCTTTCAGGAATGTCACAGAGAATCATACCATTTCTGTGAACTTTTCAAAATTGATGATCTACTCAATAAACATTGGATATCTCAGGAACGGATCAATTACCCCTTCCGGAGACACATCAGTTTTTGAAGGATCTGATCAGACTTACACAATAATGCCTGCTAAAGGTTTCAGAGTCTTCTGTGTATTTATTGATGCAATTCCGATTGGCCCGGTTACTGAATATACATTCAGTAATATTTCAGCTGATCATTCAATCTCTGCAACTTTTTCAACTTCGGTTCAACCGGAACTCTATCCCAATCCATTCAGACAGGGATTTAGCTTAAATATAAGGTCTCCTTATGATAAACAGTACGAAATAAGGATCATTACACTCGGTAACAAAGTCGTTTACCATAAGAGCGAAATACCGGCAAATACAGCAGTTACTCTGACACCTGAGATTCCTCCGGGGTTTTACATCCTGAACGTTTATTATAAAGGCAAGAAAGCAGCATTTGCGAGAATTGTGAAGAACTAGACGTCACCAATTATCTCTGCTCTTTGGTCGGTATCTATCAGCTCAATATTCAGTCCGTAACGGGCAAGCAGAAATGCAATATCATGGTTATTGAATGCTTCTCCAGGTTGAGGAGGAACGAGGGTGATCAATCCCTTCTCTTTTAATTCTTTGAGTCCGTCATTAATATTGTCGCACCTGAAACAGATATGATGGAATCCCCCTCCGTGGCTGACGAAATTTACCAGTGACAGGTTCTCCTTAAGCGGTTCAATGATCTTGATTGAAAGACTGTTTTCTTTTTTCAGAAATGCAACTTTAACTTTCTGAAGTGAATTTACAACGATTCCAGTCATCTGTACGTAACCAAATACCTTTCCCCAGTAGGCAATCCCCTCTCCAATATCCTTTACAGCAATACAGATATGATCAATTACCATCTTACAGCTTACCTTTAATTTTTTTTCCTGTTGCACTTATGATCAGCTGTTCTTTTAATTCAATGATCTGCGGGACTTTGTAAAGTGCAAGATGCATGGAACAATGCTGTTTTATCTTATCCAGCATAGTATCTTTCCCGTTCTCGGCCCTGATCACTACTGTAGCTTTAAGTGCTTCCCCAAGCAGTTCATCCTCGACACCTTCAATTGTACAATCTACCACTTCGGGAAGTTCAAGGATTACAGCTTCGATCTCCTTGGGACTTATCCTTTTACCACCTACTTTTATTATCTCTTTCTTTCTGGCGGTGAGGAAGATATAGCCATCCTTATCAACGGTGCCAAGATCGCCTGTATAAAGCCAACCATCCTTTATCGCATTTTTAGTCCCCTCTTCATCTTCAAAGTATCCAATCATTACATTGTCGCCCCTGGCGATTACTTCACCAATCTCTCCGGGTTTAATTTTTTCTCCCTTCTCATTTATCACTCTTAATTCCACTCCGGGGATACCTTTTCCCATCGAGCCTTTCTTGGCTTCATAAAGTTCCGGAGGAAGGTAAGACAACCGGGCAGTAGCCTCTGTTTGACCGTACATGACTATGAAGGTTATTTCAGGATGGCTGTTTCTGAACTCATCAATGAAGATTGGTGCAAGCTTTCCTCCTGCCTGTGTCACGTACTTGAGATCAGGGAACTTTGTGGTTTTGAAATTATCTGATTTCCTCAGCAATATCTGAAAATGACTTGGCACTCCTGCGAAACCGGTGCATTTATAATCAAGAAGATTGTTTATGATACTTCCCAGAAAAATAAATGAGTTATTAAAAACGATCGAGCCTCCGACACGTAAATGAGTATGCAGAAGGGATAACCCGTAACAGTAATAGAATGGCAGGACAACGAGCATCCGGTCCTCCTGATTCAGCTTAAGATATGTTACAATGGAATCGGTATTGGCGATCAGGTTCTTATGTGAGATCATTACTCCTT
>CAZCQC010000045.1:0-4260 GCA_964500155.1 uncultured Rikenellaceae bacterium
CTCAAGGTCGCCATCCTCCCCGTCAGCAATAATAGGTACAATATCTCCGTCTCCGTCAAGCATGTCGGGAAGTAATACTTCATTTACGGGTCTCCTGAATTTTTTTTCCATTAGTCACACAAAAGCTGTCAAATTTACACAATATTTTTCACTAAGAGCCAGAATAGTAGGTAAGCAATCATTGTGCCAGTAAAGTATTGTCTCGTCCCCTTTCCCCTAAAGGGGATTAAGAAAATACTCTGATTTAAAGTCCCCTTTAGGGATCGGGATAACTTTCGGGATAGGGGTAAAAAAAAAATCCCGGTTATCTTACCGGGATCAGTATAACATTCTCAGAGTTATTTCTTTTTTCCAACGTGGTCCTTATAACGGTTCATAAATTTATCTACCCTGCCTGCAGTATCGACAAGTTTCATTTTTCCAGTATAAAATGGATGAGAAGTATTTGAGATCTCCAGCTTGATAAGGGGATACTCTTTGCCATCTTCCCATTTTATATTCTCTCTTGACGGGGCAGTTGATTTTGTCATAAATGAAGTACCATTTGACATGTCCTGAAAAACTACCAGCCTGTAATTACCCGGATGTATACCCTGTTTCATTGCAATAATGTTTTATTCCTTAATTACTAAATAATATCCTTTAATTAGGGTTTGCAAAATTAATCAACATTATTGTAAAAACAAAACAGAATTAAAAAATATTATTTCCCGTTTTGAGATACTATGCGAGTGATTTTTTTCAGGTCCATTTCATCCTTATATCTGGTAAATTTCAGTTTATCATTAATCATATACCTGTAGGTGATATGAGTTTTAGCTTTGTGTGCCCCTATGGCTTCATAGATTGCCTGCATTTTGGGATTGAAATCGCCCACCCATGAGAGTTCCAGTTCTTTATACCATGGCTTGAATCGCAGTGCCTCGTAGAGCTTATAAAAAATAGCTGATTCAACTCCGTTATTCTGATGAGCAGGGTTCACACCTCCGACAACTCCCCGCATTCTTGTCATTTTGTGCGTCACCTTACCCCATACAAAGCGGATCTTGTTCCAGAAATTAAGTTTGCCATTAAAAGGTTTTATGATCTGGTTCAGGTCAGGAAGGAGTATAAAAAAAGCTATGGGTTTGTCTTTGAAATAAGCAAACCAGATAATGTCTTCATCAATTATAGCCTTAGCTTTCCGGAATGTTTCGTCAATAATTTCCGGTGCGAGGGGTGTGAAATCCTCCTTAAAAACAGCCCAGGCTGAATTATAAATCTCTACAAAGTCTTTGACAAATTTTTCCTTTTTTGAAGATTCAAAGTGCTGAAATAAATATCCCGGTCTTTTTGACAGCCAGTCAGCTATTTTCATTATCCTTGGAGGGAATTCCACTAACTTTCCATCCTTGCCGTGGACTTCCCTGTGATAAGAATATTGTTCATAATAGTTCATGAAGCCATAGGCTTCAAAGAATTCTCTGTAGTACTTTTTATTATATGGCATTCCGTAACCCTGCTGCATAAACCCATCAACAAGCAGTCCCCAGTTACTGTCATTTTCCCCGAAGTTTATCGGGCCATCAATAGCCTCCATCCCATGCGAAGCAAGCCATTTTTTGCCTGCGTCAAAGAGAGCGAATGCAGCTTCCTTATTCTCTATGACCTCAAAAAAACCTATACCCCCGGTTTGCTGCCTGTAAACGGCTGATCTTACACTGTCAAAGAAAGCAGCAATCCTGCCAATTGTTTTTCCGCTTTCATCCTTAAGGATCCAGCGGTTTGCCTTACCTTGTTTGAATGCATGGTTTTTTTTTGGATCGAATGTAGTTTCAAGCTCTGAATCCAGCATGCAAACCCAATTCGGATCTCCCCTGTAAAGCCTTTTTGGAAAATCAGTGAATTCCTTTTTATCTTCCGGCGTTTCAACTTCAACGATCAGCATGGCAAAAAAGTCGAATAGCAAAGATAAACAGAATTTAATAATAAATGGAGTCAGGCATCAGGCGTCAGGTTTCAGGCAGGCGACGGGGAATATTCTTTCTTAAACCAGTAGCCTGTAGGCGGAAGCCTGCTGCCTTTATTGTATATTGATTATTCTGTGGTCGATCAGGATAAAAAGCAAACCAAGCAGAAATGAGTAAATCAGGTAGATTTTCACGGGGATATATTCCGATGGTCTTATTTTCATTTTTATCCACAGATAGCCGGCAAGGAATATCTTTCCGATAAGATAAACAACAAAAGTAGCAAATGCGACTCCGATAATATTATATCCCCATTTTATCAATAGAAGGCTGAGAGGAATATTAACTGCTATCTCCAGAACTGCAGCAATAAGGGTAACATGTGTTTTCTTCCTCCCGACTATCACAGTCTGGGGAAAAATAAGCCTGGGTATAACAAGTAATGAATAGATAAGAAAAACATCCGCACTCTTCTGGAATTCCGGAGTGAACATCCTTGGATATAACCATCTTGCAAAAAGCATAATTATCATGGTCGCCGGAAAGCAAATATGCATCAGATTTCTTGACTTCGCCTTGATTTTTGCAAGTGAATCTTTCATTTGTGATCTTGTCGAGAACTCTGGCAGCATAGCATTGCTAAGGCCATTTGCAAGCATCAGAACCAGAGGGAACTCCTTTGCACCATACCTGAACCAGGCAAACCATGCCGGATCGCGATATACTGCTGATACAATTATGCCATCAGTATATTGTGCCGATCCGCTTATAAGAGTAGTAAGAATTAGCGGTAGTCCGAGGTAAAGATGCTCTTTCATGAATTTCGTTGAGATCTTCATCTCAGTATACCTTCTGAGCAGAATGATAAGCCAGATCCATCTGATTGCAGTGACGAGCAGTAAGCCGTATATAGACCAGATCAGATCTTTTCCAAGAATAACCGGAGCCAAAACGAGTATGAGCTGGAGTGAGAATGTATAAATCCCGTATTGAAGTATCCTGTGCGACCGGTTATTTAGCAGATATATATATTCTATCAGACATACCGGACTGCTTAGAAGGATATATAGAAGCAGAAGATTTAAGTAAGGAACATTTCCTGTAAAATTGAAGACCGAAAAGTTGTTTTTCAATGCGTGTCCTATCGCAAAAAACAAAAGGCTGAAAAGACATAACAACAGAAATGCATTGAAGATCTCCGGAGATTTACCTTCACCGTTATCGCCCATCTTGCGATATGTTCTGTTCCTGTGGTACAGAGGCAGAAGTGACTGAATAATGCCTGTCACCCAGAAGAAGGTTATAAGTCCGGAAATGAACAGGAACATTTCCCATGAACCTATTTCAGCCCGGGAAAGATGGCTCTTGGTAAATACTATGCTGACAATCAGGAAGACAGCGAACTTAATCAGCTGAAAAAGCTGTAGTCCCGAAATATTATCTATTAGAGTTATCTTTCTCAAAATTGAAAGAAGTAATCAAAATCCCACTGATAACATAGAACCGATATGCAAAATTGCTTAAGGGGATCATTTTTTACGAACATCAAAGTTAACAAATAAGAGATCGGCAGAAAATAAAATTAAAATTTTGAGAATAAGAAATTTTGGGCTTATTTTGCACCCCTGATACGGTGGATGTAGTTCAGTTGGTTAGAACGTCGGATTGTGGTTCCGAAGGTCGTGGGTTCGAATCCCATCTTCCACCCAAACAGAAAAGGCTGACGCGCCGGAATGCGCGGACAGCCTTATTTTTTAAGTTCCCCTTTTGGGTACGGGTCACAGATCCGCGCCAGCAATACTATTTCTACCTATATCAATCTATTTCATTGTTTCAACTCCTCTCGTCCATTTCCTGTATTTTATATAAGCCCCAAATGAAAGTGAAACAAGCACAATCAGGGCAACATATACGAAAACAGGTACCGGTACCGGATCGCCTCCTGCATATGAGTGCAGACCTGTCAGATAGTAGTTTACACCGAAATATGTCATAAGCACTGATGAAAAGGCAAACAGGGACAATAGATTGAATGTGTAAATTTCCTTCATTCCAGGGATCATCCTGGAGTGAATAACGAGGCTGTATATGATGATTGTTATCAGCGACCAGGTCTCTTTTGGATCCCATCCCCAGTACCTGCCCCATGACTCATTTGCCCATAGTGCACCAAGGAAAGTGCCTATTGTAAGAAAATACAGGCCAAGAGTAATTGATTTAAAGTTTATTACTGTAAGTTCATCAATAGTTCTGGAAACCTGTTCACGGTTCCTGTTTCCTGATAATGTCAGCAATATTAAAGTAATAAGTC
>CAZCQC010000046.1:0-5422 GCA_964500155.1 uncultured Rikenellaceae bacterium
AAAAACCATGTAAGTAGCAGATATACAGCCAACAACGACACAGTTAATAACTCTGTTGTTAAATGTTAATAAACTTAAAATTTTTGTCTTGCATTGAGGTTTATGCTTGTCTATTTTAGCAAATACCTGCTTTAAAATCAGAGGTCGTTTAATAGCAACAGAATCAGCGGTTAACAGAATTACATTTTATCTATGGGAGATTTATTTGTCCAGGAGTCAGTAGTTGCACCAGAAAAAACAAATGATGCATCAGTATCGGAAAGCAAAAAAAAGGTGAATATGAAGGAGGCTGGCAAACCTGCAGAAAAGAGAACTGAAAGGCCCACCTATTCTCATGATGAAGCGGTGGAGGCAAGTATCAGCTACTTTAACGGTGATGAGCTGGCTGCAAGGGTATGGGCAAATAAATACGCTTTAAAAGACTCCTTCGGAAACCTTTATGAAAAGACGCCTGATGATATGCACCACAGGCTGGCAAGGGAAATCCGCCGGGTTGAGCTGAAATATAAAAATCCACTTCCCGAGGAGCTTATTTACAATGTTCTGAAAGATTTTAAATACATTGTTCCACAGGGCGGACCCATGACCGGTATTGGGAATGACTATCAGATTGCTTCTCTCTCCAACTGCTTTGTAATCGGGAACAATGGCCTGTCAGATTCCTATGGGGGTATAATGAAGATTGACCAGGAACAGGTTCAGCTTATGAAACGCCGTGGCGGTGTTGGCCACGATTTGTCGCATATAAGGCCCAAAGGCACACCTGTCCTGAACAGCGCGCTTACATCTACAGGAGTAGTTCCGTTTATGGAAAGATATTCAAACTCCACACGTGAAGTGGCCCAGGATGGCCGCCGCGGAGCTTTGATGCTTTCAATTTCGATCAAGCACCCCGACAGCGGAAAATTCATTGATGCCAAGCTTGAAAGCGGAAAAGTTACCGGTGCAAACGTCTCTGTTAAACTCACCGATGATTTCATGCATGCAGTTGAATCCAAAACTGCATTCAGACAACAATATCCGATAGTCTCTGACAATCCAAAATTTTCAAAGGATATTGATGCAGTACAGCTCTGGGATAAGATCATTCACAATGCCTGGAAATCAGCTGAACCGGGAGTACTGTTCTGGGATACAATAATCAGGGAAAGCGTTCCTGATTGCTACTCAGACCTTGGATTCGCAACAGTTTCAACGAATCCATGCGGAGAAATACCACTCTGTCCGTATGACAGCTGCAGGCTGTTAGCTATCAACCTTTACAGCTATGTCGCTGATCCATTTACTAAGAGATCCGCTTTTAACTTTGATCTTTATAAAGAACATGTGGGTCTCGCTCAAAGGATGATGGATGATATCATCGACCTTGAGCTCGAGAAGATCGACCAGATACTTGCAAAGATTGAGGCAGACCCCGAGACAGAAGAACTTAAGCGTGTGGAAAGGAATCTCTGGGTAAATATAAGGAAGAAAGCAGAAGAGGGAAGAAGAACCGGGATCGGCATAACAGCAGAAGGTGACATGCTGGCAGGCCTGGGGCTGAGATATGGCTCCGATGAGGCAACAAACTTCTCATTGGATGTCCATAAGACTCTCGCTCTCGAAGCCTATAAATCTTCTACATATCTGGCAAAGGAAAGAGGCCCTTTTACTATATATGACGCTGAAAGAGAAAAAAATAATCCGTTTATTATCCGGATGAAGGAATCCGATCCGGTTATGTATAATAACATGGTTAAATTTGGTCGCCGGAATATAGCTCTCCTTACAATAGCTCCGACAGGCACAACCAGCCTTATGACCCAGACCACTTCAGGAATTGAGCCTATCTTCTCAGTGTTTTATAAACGGCGCCGGAAAGTGAATCCAAACGACCTGGATGTCAAGGTGACATTCAAGGATGAAGTAGGGGACTCATGGGAAGAGTTCATAGTTTTTCATCATAAATTTGTCGACTGGCTTAAATTGAACGGTTACGATCCAAACCAGGTAACCCGCATGAATGATGAGGAAATCAATGCAATAATTGAGAAATCACCGTATTACAAAGCTACGGCCAACGATGTTGATTGGGTAGCAAAAGTGCGTATGCAGGGCGCTATTCAGAAGTGGGTTGACCATTCCATAAGTGTCACAATAAACCTTCCGGCCGATGTAAAAGAGGAACTCGTGAGTGAACTGTACCTCACTGCCTGGAAATCAGGCTGCAAAGGTGCAACTGTTTATCGCGACGGATCGAGGAACGGAGTTCTTATTGCAGGCAAGAATGAAATCAGGGCCGAAAGACCAAAGCGTCCAAAGGTGCTTGATTGCGACGTTATACGATTCAATTTCAACGAGGAGAAATGGGTGGCATTCGTGGGTCTTAAAGAAGGAAGGCCTTATGAGATTTTTACCGGTCTGGCTGATGAGGAGATATTCCCGATACCAAAAACCATCATTAAGGGGAAGATAATTAAAGTTAGAATGGATGATGGTAAAACACGGTATGACTTTCAGTATACTGATAAGTACGGTTATAAGAAGACCATCGAGGGACTTTCTCATATGTTTAAGCCTGAGTTCTGGAATTATGCCAAACTTATATCCGGTGTTCTCAGACATGAAATGCCTATTCAGGATGTTGTGAACCTTGTTCAGTCTCTGAAGCTCGACAGCGAATCGATAAACAACTGGAAGAACGGCGTTGAACGGGCTCTCAAGAAATATATTCCAAACGGCACCAAAGCAAAAGGGAAATGCGGTGAATGCGGTTCCGAAAACCTGGTTTACGAAGAGGGATGCCTAATCTGCAAAGATTGCGGATCATCAAAATGCGGATAATCTTAAGTTCATCTGCGTCAATCAGCGTGATCTGCGGGTAAAAATCCTTGTTTCCCGCAAATTTCGCAGATTTTCACAGATCAGAGCAGGGTCTTATTTAATCACTCTAAGTTCCCTTCCAATTTTTTCAAAAGCTTTCACAGCTTTGTCTAGATGAGCAATTTCATGCGCTGCAGAAAGCTGCACCCTGATCCGTGCCTGATCCTTTGGCACAACAGGATAATAGAATCCGGTAACATAAATACCTTCCTCAAGAAGCCTTGCCGCAAAATCCTGGGATAACTTTGCATCATAAAGCATTACTGCACAAATTGCAGATCTGGTTGGTTTTATATCAAAACCAAGCTCAGTCATCTTTTTGATAAAATACTCCGAGTTATTGTGAAGCTTGTCCTGCAATACATTTGTTTCAGTCATCATCTCAACCATCCTTATTCCGGCTGCTGCTACCATCGGAGGAATAGAATTTGAAAACAGATAAGGACGGGATCGCTGTCTCAGAAGCTCAACAATCTCTTTTTTCCCGGTTGTAAATCCTCCAATAGCTCCCCCGAAAGCTTTGCCAAGTGTTCCCGTTATGATCTCAACCTTGCCTTTGAGGTTGTACAGTTCAGTAACACCCCTCCCTGTTTTTCCGACCACACCTGCTGAATGTGATTCATCGACCATTACCATTGCATGATATTTCTCAGCAAGGGTCACGATTTTGTCAAGAGGAGCCACATTCCCGTCCATAGAAAAAACTCCATCAGTTACGATAAGACGGTATCTTTGTTCCATGGCAAGCTGAAGCTGTTTCTCCAGGTCATCCATGTCGGCATTGTTATACCTGTATCGCTGTGCTTTGCAGAGACGAACACCATCGATAATTGAGGCATGATTAAGAGAATCTGATATGATGGCATCCTGTTCCGAAAGAAGAGGCTCAAAAACACCGCCATTGGCATCAAAGCACGCAGCATAAAGAATAGTATCTTCAGTACCGAAGAACTCAGCAATTTTAAGTTCAAGCTTCTTATGAAGATCGGTGGTTCCGCAGATAAATCTTACGGATGACATTCCATAACCATGATCATCAAGTGATCTTTTTGCCGCTTCTATAAGCTGATCATTGCCCGATAATCCCAGATAATTGTTGGCACAGAAATTCAACACCTTTTGCCCTGTATTCAGCTCAATTTCAGCTCCCTGAGGCGATACTATAATCCGTTCATTTTTATATAATCCGGCGTCTTTTATCTCCTTGATGATTCCATTAAGGTGACTTTGAAATTCTTTATACATATTATAAAATTATTAAATTCCTGAGTAGCTCCTGCTTTGTGTCTTTGCGTCTTTGTGGCAAAACAAAATGCTGCGAAGGCGCTAAGGCGCAAAGTTATTTTGGGATAGCTTTTAATCCCAGTTGAGGATGACTTTACCGCAGTTGGTGCTTTCCATAACATCAAAACCCTTTTGAAAATCATCGATATGGTACCGGTGGGTTATCACAGGATCCAGATTAATGCCTCCGATTATCATTTGCTCCATTTTATACCATGTTTCCCACATCTCCCTGCCGTAAATACCCTTAAGTGTAATAGCCCTGAAAATAATATCACTCCATGGCACTTCAAAATTCGAAGGTAAAATACCTAGCAAAGAAATACTCGATCCGTTATACATATTGCTTATCATTTCAATAAAGGCTTTTGGAGAGCCCGACATTTCAAGTCCAATATCGAAACCTCTCATTCCCAGCTTTTTAACAGCATCGGAAATTTTTTCACCCTTCGATGGATTTATAGTCAGTGTTGCACCCATTTTTTTGGCTATATCAAGTCGGTAGTCGCTCAGATCGCTTGCAACAATGAACCGGGCTCCGGCATATTTTGCAATAGCAACCGCCATGCTGCCAATCAGACCGGAACCTGTTATCAGCACATCTTCTCCCAGAAGTGGAAAAGATAACGCAGTATGTGTTGCATTGCCAAAGGGATCCATTATTGCAGCCCATTCATCAGGGATCCTCGGATCGAGGGGTACGACATTAACGGAAGGTATCCTGACATACTCAGCAAATGATCCGTCGATGTTTACACCGATTCCGATTGTGTTCTCACAAACATGCTCTTTTCCCCGCCGGCAGTTACGGCAGTGACCACATGCAAGATGCCCTTCACCGGTAACTCTGTCGCCCGGCCTAAGGTTTTTGACACCCGCACCAATTTTCTCAATGTAACCCATATATTCGTGACCAATCACCATTGGTGTTCTTATTGTTTTCTGAGCCCATGGGTTCCATTCATAGATATGAAGATCAGTGCCGCAGATGGCCGACTTCTTAACCTTGATTATCACATCATTGAGACCTGGTTCAGGTACAGGCACCTCTTCCATCCAGATTCCTTTTTCAGGACTGGCTTTTACAAGAGCTTTCATCTTATTCATTTGGTCAAAATTTGGATGCTAAATTAATATAAAAATTCAAGTTGCTGGTTGAGGGTTTCTTGTTACTAGTTTATTTGAAAAGGAGCTATCGACCAGTAATCAATAACCAGCAATCAATAACCAGCAACAAGCAACCAGCAACAAGTAACCAGCAACTTAGGTTAATTAG
>CAZCQC010000047.1:0-3833 GCA_964500155.1 uncultured Rikenellaceae bacterium
TTCGCCGTAGCGGCTACGCGAAGGCGAAGAAGGGGACTTGTTTACCTGAATGATTATACCCCCTTTAGGGGGAAGGGGGCTAATACTGGTCATGATAATCCTTACGCCGTTCATATTTCAGGTCGGAAAGGACAGCCGCATTTACCCTTATAGAAAAATTCCACATTTTCATCGTACCATTCGGGACCCAGTTAAAACTCATTGTCCAGCAATGAAGATCACGTGTGATACCTATCTGTGTCATCGTGATCTCTTTTTGTGTGAAGTCATACCCGGTGGTGTAGGTAATTGCAGTTTTCTTTGTCAGTGTCACTGTTCCGTTTGCTGATAGAGTCTGGGTTAAGACAGATTTAAAGGCTGGTTTGATATAATTGATGTTATAACTGATTCTCATTGACCATGGTACATCAAAAATATAATATCCATATTCATCATACAATGAGCTGGCCTGGTTCTGGCCCGCCTGAAAACCACTCACTCCATCCTCCTGCCCTGCTGGCGTAACCGGTGGTGATCCGCCCTGTGCCGCGCCCTGACCGGGTTTTTCCTTATCCCCGGTAATCAGCCTGCCAAGGTCAAAATCGAGGCTTACCGAAAAGTTGGTCAGCCTCATGATCTTCTTGTTCTGGGCATAAGCAAATGTTCCGATAGTACCTCCGGTTTTGCTCAGTCCATAAAGCGAAAAACTACTGTTTGCCGAAACTCCAATATTGTCGAAAAGAGTTGTTCTAAGTCCCATTGAAATTGGTGACCACTTTAATGAATCGGCAAATAAATTATAGGAAGTTGATATTCCAAAGTTATCAATGAGCTTGATCTTCTTCGGTTTACCTGATGTATCATTTTTTTCGAATACTTTAGCCTCGAGTATATTCGTCAGATTGAAGGCTACACTGCTGCTCCGTCTTGCCAATGAGGGCGTTCCGTAAATACTACCGTAAAAGATCGAATATTCTGTGTAATTGCCAAGAGTATCACTCTGGACCTTTCGGTAAAGGTCGCTGTTAAGCCCTTTTAAGAAGGGTGTATAACTGAAACTGACTGATGGCCTTACGACGTGTCGTATCGATTGTACTCTCGATTCGGGTTTGAAGTTGAAAGTACCGAATAACTGTGGATTAAAGCTTGCGCTTACAGAAGGATTGATTGAATGACCATAATAAGTGCCTCTTTGAGTTCTGGTAACGACTGGTGTAATCTTGTTTGTTGCAGGATCAACGTAATCCGGATCCCAATATTTTTCAATTCTTTCGGTATACAGAACACCTGAATATGTTACCTGCGGGGAAATTGAGAAGTTCTTGAAAGGGCGGAACTGTACACTTAAGGGAGCTTCGTGCTTAAAACCATTCTTCATATTTTGCCAGACGCTCTTTGTGAATAGCAGACTGTCGTAGGTACCTATCTGATTGTCAAGCGATGCAGAGTACTGAAACTGAAGATCCTGGTACCATTTGTTTGAGCCGGTTGATTTCTTTCCCCTGAACGGATATATCCTTCCGACATTAAAACTTATTTTGGGCAGATTCAGATCGACAGTTTTATTCTGGACATTTTGCTTGTGATTCATGCTTGCGGAAAAATTGAAAGGTGTTCCGGTCCATGTTTTTGAATAACTTACCCCCGACTGCCTTTGAGAGGTTACATGCTCCCTGACGTCATAAGAGTTAGTCTTATCATATCCGCTCGAACTCATATTAACATTTGCAGAGAACCTCGACCCGGGACGCGCTTTCGCATTCTGATTATATGTCCAGCCAACTTTATAATTTGTGACTTTACTGTAATTCTTTAATCCTTTGTGTCCTGAAATATTATTTGCATAACTAAATGATAATTGGCCGTCGAATTTGTATCTTTTTGAATAATTTGTCGTGGCCGTTAGCATCCAGGTTCCGTTAGTATAAATATTTCCTCTGAGAGCAAGATCAAAATAATCACTGATCGCAAAATAATATCCTCCTTCAGTAAGATTATATCCCCTCTCCTGTTCCTGTCCGAATCTCGGTAACAGGATACCCGAAGCAGCCTTTTTGGTCTGGATCGGGAAAAAACCGAAAGGCAGGGCTATCGGCAGCGGGATCCCTTCAAGCACAAGGTTTCCCGGTCCGGAAATTATCTTTTTCCCGGGGTATATCTTAGCCTTAGGAAGATTAATATAAAAATGGGGATGTTCTGCATCACATGTTGAATAAGTACTTCTTGCAATATTTGATGTCCCGTCTTCAAGAAGCTTTGTAACCTGGCTTCTCAGCAGTCCTTCTTCCTGCTTTGTGACTATCCTGTAAGCAACTGCTTTTCGTGTCACGAAATTGTAAAACAGCGAGTCAGATTCTATTTCCTGTGTTCCCTGTTTAAAGACAGGTTTACCGGATACCTTGCCCGTTGTATCAGTTCTTCCGGTTGCAAAAACAGTGCTCCCCATCATATCAAATACAATCGAATCGGCTTTGATTTCAATATCGTCGTAGGTAACCTCAGCTTTATCAATCAGATAGACTCTTTTATTAACCAGGTCGTTCTTTTTTGTCCCGGCTGATTTATACATTACCTGTTTATCAATGGCTTCGGGAGAGATATTTTTTATCTTCCGAAGGAGTGTGTCAGATGCGATGGTATCCCGACTTACCAGGTTTGTATCGGGAACAGATTTGCCTTCCTGGGAAAACAAAGAAGAAAAATGGACCATCACAAGGAACACTACAAGTAACCGCTTTTGTTTAAAAAAATACAACTTTAATACTATTTTTGTACAGTTTTTGTGTGACGTCCGGATGTCAGGCGCAAAACTAATTAAAAAAACATGAACTAGATATGGGTTCAGAGATTATAAACGACAAAGAACGTACCAATAATATTTACATTATGAAATTGATTGCTGCAATATTCATGTCGTTGCTGCTTTCCGGCATGACCACTGATATTGCATCTGAAAAGAAGTGGGTAATAGTGATCGACGCCGGCCATGGAGGTAAGGATCCAGGGGCCATCGGGACTATCAGCAAGGAAAAGAACATAAACCTGGCAATAGCCCTTAAACTGGGAGGATACCTTGAACAGAACCTAAGCAATGTCAAAGTACTTTATACAAGAAAAACTGATGTTTTTCCCGGTCTGAAGGAAAGAGCTGAATTTGCAAATAAAAACGAAGCTGATCTCTTCATTTCAATTCATACAAACTCTTTACCTTCAAAAAGAACTATAAAAGGTACAGAAACATTCATTATGGGGCCATCAAAGGACGAACAAAACCTTGAGGTTGCTATGAAAGAGAATGAAGTAATTATGCTTGAAGACGATTATACAACAAAATATGAAGGATTTGACCCGAAATCCCCTGAGTCATATATTATCTTCTCGCTGATGCAAAACGTGTTTCAGGAACAAAGCACTGATCTTGCTTCAAAAATTCAAAGCCAGTTCAAAAACCGGGCAGGTCGTATTGACAGAGGCGTTAAACAGGATGTTTTCTGGGTAATTTATATGACTTCTATGCCCAGTGTGCTGGTCGAAACAGGATTTATTACAAATCCGGACGAAGAAAAGTATCTGGTCTCAGATGAAGGTCAGGATCTTATTGCCTCCGCAATATACAGAGCCACACGCGATTACATTAACGAAATCGATAAAAAGACGAATATCTCAACCTCAAATGAAAAGGAACAGATTGCGGAACCTGACTCCTCTGGCTCAGATACCATTCAGGTAGTTGACGATCTTAAATTTATGATTCAGATCGCCACGTCAACTGAAAAAAAGAGGCTTCTCCCTGAGAATTTCAAGGGAATTAAAGATGTGGTAGAACTCTCCTCCCTGAATCTTTTCAGGTATGC
>CAZCQC010000048.1:0-6980 GCA_964500155.1 uncultured Rikenellaceae bacterium
GCGATAAGATCCTAAAAATTGAAGCTGTGCTTTCAGGAACCCTGAATTTCATTTTCAACACACTCGGTCCCAATATGCCGCTTAGTAAAACGATAAGGATCGCTAAGGAAAAAGGTATCTCAGAACCTGATCCTCGCATCGACCTGAGCGGTATTGATGTTGTCAGAAAGATACTTATACTGTCACGTGAAGCTGGTTATAGAATTGAAAAAGAAGATGTTGTTGTCAACAGATTTCTTCCTGAAGAGTGTTTTGAGGGCAACCTTGAGAGTTTCTACGACAAAGTCAGGCAATATGATGACGAATTTGAAAAGCAGAGGAAAGCCCTTGTAAAACAGAATAGAAAATGGAGGTTTTTTGCTTCAATGGACCGCGGAAAAGCAAGGGTTGAACTTATTTCAGTCGATTCAGGTCATCCGACTTTTGATCTTGAAGGCAGCAATAATATTGTGTTACTTACAACAGAAAGATACCGTGAACTCCCTATGGTTATCAAAGGTTACGGTGCAGGCGCTGATGTGACGGCAGCAGGAGTCTTTGCCGACATAATGAGAGTAGTTAATGTTTAGCACTAAAAGCATTGGAAGAGGGAACTCAATATTATTCCACAAACCTTAAGGCACAACACGTTTCGTTCAGGAAAGCCCTTCTGAAAGGACTGGCACCAGATGCCGGACTTTATATGCCTCTGCACCTGCCCAGGATTAATTCAAACGATCTTGAGGCTATTTCGGATTTAACCTACCCGGAACTGGCGACTGAGATTATCGGCAGAATTATTGGCAATGAGATAAGTAGTGGTGACCTGCTAAAGATCTGTAATGAGATATATACTTTCAGCATTCCTCTGGAACATGTTTATGATAAAAATTATCTGATGCGCCTCGACCAGGGACCCACGGCTTCCTTCAAGGATTTTGCAGCACTGTTGATGGGAAGGCTGATGCAACATTTTCTAAGCCTGGAGGAACAGCACATTACAATTCTTACAGCAACCTCGGGTGATACCGGTAGTGCCGTTGCCAATGCATTTCACGGATTGGAAAATATTAAAGTCATAATATTATTCCCTTCCGGGGAGGTTACTGAGATGCAGAGAAAGCAGATGACAACTTTTAATGACAATATCACGGTTATAGAAATTGATGGAAAATTTGATGATTGTCAGAAACTAGTCAAAACTGCATTTATGGATCCCCTGTTATCAGAGATAAATCTTTCCTCTGCAAATTCAATTAACATAGGGAGACTGCTTCCCCAGTCGGTCTATTATTTCCGGGCCTGGGCTCAACTATCAGGCAAAGCCGATGATGAGCTTATTTTCAGTGTACCCTGCGGAAATTTCGGGAATCTCGCCGGAGGAATTATTGCCAGGATCATGGGATTACCTGTAAAACGCTTTATTATATCCACAAATGAGAACGACGAGGTTCCTCTTTTTCTGGAAACAGGAGAATACAGTCCTGTAAGTCCGTCGAGATACTGCATATCCAGCGCAATGAATGTCGGTCATCCCAGCAACCTGGCAAGGATAATCTCAATGTACGGAGGGACTATGGATGAGAAAGGTACGATCCTTCATTCTCCGGACTTAATAAGAATGAGAGAGGATTTTTCTGCTGTAAAAATATCTGATAATAAAACCAGGGAGACTATCGGATCTTTTTATAATCAGTATGGAAAAATACTTGAACCCCACGGTGCGGTTGCCTGGGCCGGTATGCAGAAATATATCCTGGATCATCCTGAACATAATACAAAGGATGTTTTCTGCATATCCCTTGAAACAGCTCACCCTGCTAAATTCAGTGATGAAATAATGAGTCTGCTCAATATTGAGCCGGAACTCCCCGAATCGCTCCGTAAAATTGAATCACGAACCGAAGAATATATATCTTTAGAAAATAATTACGATTCGCTTAAAAAGTTTATTATTCAGAATTATTAATATTTAAATGTTGTAAGAAATGTATATGCTTTGCAGTGATCTTGAGGGAGTACTTGTCCCCGAAGTCTGGATTAATGTTGCAAGATGGACCGGTATTGATGAATTAAAGCTTACAACACGTGATATCAGCGATTATAACGCATTGATGAAGCGAAGGCTTGAGATTCTTAAACAGCATGGAATAACGATAAAAGACATTCAGAAGGTCATAGCTCTGCTTGAGCTGATGCCGGGAGCGCTTGATTTTGTTAACTGGCTTCATGGCCATGTTCAGATGGTGGTGGTATCTGATACATTCCGGGAATTTGCGGATCCGCTCCTTGAGAAAATCGGATGGCCTGTCCTTTTCTGCCATCACCTTACAATAGACAAGGAGGGCAATATTACAGATTTTAACCTGCGTCAGACCGAAGCAAAGAAAAGGGTTGTGGAAGCCCTTCAGAACCTGAATTTCAAGGTTATAGCTCTGGGTGATTCATATAATGATATCTCAATGCTTCGCAAAGCGGAGCATGGGATACTTTACAGACCGCCGCAGAACGTTATTGATGACAATCCGGATATCAGGGTTGTAAACTCATATTCCCAGCTTAAGCACCTTGTTACTGAAATACTTGAAGAGGACAACCTTTAAGATTCATTCCTGATCTTTAATAAAATAAATCTACTTCTTTATGAAGAAAATAGGAATTCTCCTGATACTGGTTTCAGTTTTAGTACCAGTCAGATCTCAGGAAATATCGGAAACCAGTATTGTCAATGCTATGCACTCCATTTCAAGTCATGATCTTCTTAGATTTGTTGAAATTCAATGCGACGAGAGTTACCAGGGAAGGCTGACCGGAACTTCAGGATATCAGGCTTGTGCCGAATGGCTCGCAGATGAATTTTCTGAATGGGGAATTTCTCCTGCCGGTGAAAATGGGACATGGTTCCAGTGGTTCAATGTGCCTTATACAATGGTTTTACCCGATTGCGGGGTGACTCTTCACATACCTCTGAAGAACGGCAGCGATATTTTGAAATCTTATAAATATGTCACAGAATTTATGCCGGGATCAACTTCCGGGAAAGGTGAAATAACAGCGGAGGTTGTTTATGCCGGATATGGTATAACAGCTCCGGAGCTGGGGTACGACGATTATAAGGGGATTGATGTAAAAGGCAAGATCATAATGATTGAAAGGGAGTCTCCAGTCAATCCTTCAGCTGGTGCTGAAAAGTTCAATCCATGGTATGAATATACTTTTCATCAGTATAAGCATGCAAACGCAATAAAGCACGGAGCAATTGGAATGCTTTATAACTACGGACCTATAGGAAATCCAAACAATTCCTATAATGAAAATTTTGTTTATGTCCATGTAGGCGATTCAGTTGTGAAGGATATCTTTTCAGGAACTGGAAAAGTCCACAGAGAAATTATTGGCACAATCGATAAAACTCTTAAACCGCAGTCGTTTAATACAGGTAAAGTTGTAACGATCAAAATGAGTACAACCCATTTCCCCGAGGGCAAAGGAAGCAACGTAATCGGATTATTGAAAGGATCTGACCCCGAGCTGAGCAAAGATGTGATAATTATAGGAGCACATCTTGATCACCTGGGCATGTGCTACGAGATGATACCCGGTGCAAATGATAATGCTTCAGCTGTTGCAGTAATGATGGGAGTAGCAAAAGCCATAGCAGAAAATAAGATCCCCATGAAACGATCGGTTATGTTTGTCGCTTTCGGATCGGAAGAACAGGGGTTGCTCGGATCAAAAGCGTTCGTCGCTGACCCGTTGATATCTCTGGAAAAAAGTGTCTTGCTTAATATGGACGGAGTTGGAATCGGTCAGGGAATAAATGCAGCCGCCGGAAAGGATTTTCCGGTTTTGTGGTCATTTATTGAGGAGGCAAACAAGAAATATATTCACAGAACTCTGGTTACAGGATCCTTTCCAAATCTTGGAAGACCGCGCCTTGATGCAGCAATTCTTCTGCGTGCCGGAGTTCCCTCTTTAAGCTTTTCAACATTCGGATCAGTAAATTACTACCATGTTCCGATGGATGATATGAAAATCATCAAACCTGAAATCATGGAAGATCTGGCTCAGTTATTATTTGTTTCAGTAATCAAAATGGCAAACAGCTTATCACCTCTTAAGTAGAGGAATCAATGAATCTTGCTTAGCATTTAATCCAAATCTCTACCCCTATTTAAGGATTTCAGAAGTGTATCTGTCGGCAATTTCAGTCTGATCTTTCGCCAGACCTGAAATTATTACAATCCTTTTATCTTTCCAAGCAAGGAAAATTGTACCGTTATATCCGTCCGTAAGCATGAATTTGCTATCGGTTGTTTCAACAGAACTTATGCCTGTGGAAGCAATATAAGTCTCCGTAATCTTTTTTGCTGCTTCAGCGGAAGCTGCATCAGAAATGTAAATCGAGAATTCATCAGTCCCCACCAGGTAGGCAGCTTTGAATGCCTTATTCAGGAAACTGTGACCAAGAATACTCTCATTGATGAAAGTCTCTTCATTGGCTTTCTTTCCTTCAGCAGGGAACAGGGTAAGCATTTCCGGCATTGTTGCTTCACCAGAAAGCATACCTGCAATCCGGTTTGCCAGTGTTTCTTCAGCCTGCAGGACATTTTCCTTCTTTGAATAAGTTCTGATCTTAACGTAATAGTTCCCTTTGAAGAAATTAATTGAGCCATCGGCATAATATCCCTGTGAGCCAAGATTAGTAAACCTGAATGAAGGAGAGCGTTCTGATGAATAGATTCCGAAAGCAAGGGTGTTCGAGCTGTGCCGGTAGATCTCAGCCTTAATTACAGCTTTCCCTTTCTTATACTCTGCCACATGCAGATCAACAAATCCGTTTGCAAGATAGTTATCAGCAGCCCCGTTAATGAAATCCCAGAGATTATCAGGGAGATAAACAGGATAATCCGACTTTATTTTGAAGCCATTCAGTGGAGGAAAAACAATATCCTGAGCAAGAGTGGCAGCTGATATTGATCCAACTGCCAGTAATATTAAAATTCTGTTAAGCATTGTATTCTGATTTACTTCATTTGAACTTTTAAGTCAGAAAGTCAGCCGGAACATTTACAAGTCTCGAAATATCAGCAATCCTTTCCTGTACATTAAAGCCTTTTGAACATTTCACACTGCATGAACCTACGCAGCTTTTGCATGGATCAGATCCATATCCGAGATCAGAGAGAAGCGAGTGTGCCTGTGAAGGATCCGAATACCCGTATGCATACATATATGCTCTCATCAGATCGGGAACTGAGAGTTTTAACGGACATTCGGGTATGCATTCCTGGCATCCTGAACAAAACAGACCTGGTTGTGTACCGGCTAAAAGAAGATCTTTTTTCTCCCCGTCGGTAAGTGTAATATCTGAGAGCAGCTTTACATTAATATCAAGCTGGTCGAACTGGGTCATTCCGGGTATTGTTGTATGAATATCAGGGTTCGAAAGCGCCCATTTAATTGCTGCCCCGGTATTCATTGGCCTGGTTCTCTCCTTGTCAAGAAAACCTCCCCCTGCAAGAGTTTTCATTGCAACAATACCTATCCCGGCTTCTGCTGCTTTATGAACAGCAGTATCAAGCTCCTTCCTGTATGCCTGTTGAAAATTGTAGGAAGTGAGTATAACATCCCAGTCATTTTTTGAAGCTGCTGCATCAATGACAATAGCTTCATTCCTATGGGTTGAAAATCCCATAAACTTAATTTTACCGTCCTTTTTAAGCTGTTTGACAGCATTGACAATTGGTTTATAATCAAGGTATTCAGGGTTACTGATATCATGAACATAAAGAATATCAACATAATCCATCCGGAGCCGTGAAAGGCTGGTATTGAATTTTGAAAGGAAATCTTCAGCCGTTGTTTCGGCAGTTGGCAATCCTTCCCTCGACATTCCGGCAGCTTTTACTTTTGTTGCCAGGTAAAATGAGTCTCTCGGGTATTCCCTTAAGATATTTCCAAGCATTGTCTCATTGTTGCCATTCTGATATCCGTTGGCAGTATCAAAAAGCTTTATTCCTTTCTCATAGGCTGCTTTACATAAACCCGGGTTATCTGCACGCATAACTCCGAAGGAGATTACCGGTACCCTCATCCCGGTTTTTCCGAGTGTCCGGTAAATAATATTCTCATTCACGCTCTGTACTACAGGCGGAATAACAACCGGTGCCAGTGCTATACCTGCAGCCCCGGCTATACCTGTTTTAAGAAACCCTCTTCTGTTTAAATTTTTCATATCTTCTTCCTATATCTTTTTAATTCTACCTATTTCAATCTATTTCAATCTATTTCAGTTTTCTTATTCTAACTTCCGTATTTGTCCCTTTCATCAGACTTACAATTTCATCTGTATTTGTATCGCCGAAATGGTAAGGATATAAGATTCCGGGCCTGAACGATTTTGCAGCATCTGCTACCATTGCTGGAGTCATTGTATAAGGGAGGTTCATTGGAAGAAATGCTACATCAATTCCTTTAAGCGCTTTCATTTCGGGAGTGTTTTCGGTATCACCAGCAATATAGAATTTCTTATCTCCTATTTTGATGACATAGCCATTGCCGGTTCCCCTGGGATGAAAAGGCTGACCTTTAGCACGCTCATTAACAATATTATAAGCAGGTAATGCTTCTACGGTCACATTCCCCGCAGTTTTACTGTCTCCCGCTTTCATAACCTGGGCCCATGGAACCTTTGAAGCTGAAGCACTGTTGCAGAACATTACAGTTGATTGTTTACGGAGTTCATTAATAAGTTCTGTATCAAGATGATCGTAATGTTCATGTGTGACCAGTATCAGATCAGCCTTCGGAAGCTTGTCATATTTACCCGAACTCTTTACTGGGTCAATATGAATTACAAAATCATTAACCCTGAACATCAGTGAGCCGTGTCCGATAAAAAACATTTCAACATCGCCTGCCGAAGTGTTGACCCTGTCAACTTCCGGCAGATCCTGGGAAAAAACCGGAGCAGTCATTGCTATAAATATTAAATTTAT
>CAZCQC010000049.1:0-11471 GCA_964500155.1 uncultured Rikenellaceae bacterium
TTATTAAATCCACCTGGAAATGGCATTTGTTTCCCATCGAGCTGATAAGTTTCGAGTTTGCCATAAGAATACTGGGACATTGCAAAATCCAGAACAATAGCCTCTTTTTCAAATGGAACTGCAAAAACAAGCGGGTTATTGCCGATTCGAAAATCTTTTGCACCCCAGGCAGGCATGTTGGCTTCGGTGTTAGTCCAGGCAATAAATGAAAATCCTTTCCTGGCAGCTATCCATCCATAGGTACCTCCCCGCATCCAATGGTTGGTGTTTCGCATAGCCACCAGTCCGATACCGTATTGTAAAGCCAGTTCCATAGCTCTTTCAGTTGCGAATAATCCATTTAATGTACCGGGTCCCATATTCCCGTCCCATTGTTCAAGAGATCCCAGGCTTTTTACAAGCCGGGGCTCAGCATCTGGTTTTACATACCCTTTTTTAACGTACATGATGAACTTTGGAAAACGGTTCACTCCGTGGGAATATACACCTTCGAGGCTGTTAACAGCAAATATTTCAGCGCACCGGTCAGCTTTGATTGCAGAAAAACCCAGATTTGCAAGAATTCTTGCAAATTCGGATTTCATTGTCTCAAAAGTTACATAAATAGTCATTTCAGAACAGTGTCCCCGAAATCCAAAAACCAGTTCCAGTCTTTTAGCAGCAAGTTATGAACCCCGTCACGCACATGATAGGCCAACTTTCCGCTTATGGAGGGAATGTTTAACGGGGGCATCTGTTCGGTCAGGCGGGTAACAGGCTGGTATAGCCTGAATACAGGGAGTGAATGATAAAGTGAAAGGTATGAACCTCTTGGATCGGCCCACAGATCTTCGCTTGCTGAAGTGACATATACTGCCCTCGGAGCAATGAGCGCAATAAGCATATGCATATCAACCGGCATTGAATCTTCATTATTTCCCCATTTTTTATAGTTCGAGCAGAACCAGTGGGGAAATGCTTTAGTGATTCTGGAAACTGTTTCACCATATTTCCGCCTCGCCAGGGATGCACCTCCGCATCCCGATTCATTTGCCACAGCCATTGCAAATCTCTGATCTTCGGCAGCCGCCCAAAGAGCTGTCTTCCCTCCTCTTGAATGGCCTACCACAGCAACATTTTCAGCATCAATCTCCTTATCGGTCTCAAAATAATCGAGGCACCGGCTTGCCCCCCAAGCCCAGGCTGCAATCGTACCCCATGAATCCGGTTTGCGTTCTCCCCTGTCGAGCAATCCATGTATTCCGTTTTTGAAGTCATCAAAATTATCAGGATCAATATCAGCATTACTGAAAACAGCAATAGCATAACCCCTGGCAATAATTTCCTCTGCCGGCCAGAACTCACTTTTCACCAACCTCAGAGGATCAGTGTTTTCGGGACCCCTGTTATCGATCAGGAGAAATGCAGGAACTGGTTTTACTGCTTTGTTTGGGATAAAAATTGTCAGGTGAATATCCAACGTTCTACCATCACTGTTAATGGTTATGTCTACCTGCTTCAGGGTTGCATCTCCTCCCATTGCGTTCCTGTCTTCTTTTATCAACCTGAAGCTTTCTGAGAAAGGTGTTGAAGGAACCCTGCCGTAGACATTCTTCCTGAACAGTTCAAGGATCTCGTTTCTGCGGATCTTTTCCCACATCCCCGTACTCCTGATCTTTTTCCCTTTTTCAGTTACAAGAAGATCGGGCAATATGTATGAAGGAACCTTTTCTTCATAATAATTAAATTCAATCTGATTTTTTTGCAGCCTTTCAACAGTCTCTTTTGAAGCCTGCCATCCATTCATCACCTGTGAGAAAATATCATACGGCAGAACAAGAAGAATAAGCGTAATAAAGATCTTTATTAGAATTCCTGATCTCATGGTCGTTGTACATTAGTTATAGGTTATATAAAAGTATATCTTTTTATAATTGATTTATGGGATTTGATGTAATTTTATAGTGAACTTACTTGAATAATTTGAGACCACTTTATCTTAAATATGAAGGTTACCTCGAGTGCAGACTGTGTCCTCATTTCTGCAAAATAGCCCCTGGCAGAAAAGGATTATGTGGTGTAAGGAAAAATATTGGCGAAAGAATTGAGTTGATGACTTATGGTGTCATTTCGGGTCATTCTCTCGACCCGGTCGAAAAAAAGCCATTATACCACTTTTTTCCGGGACACAACATCCTCTCGATCGGATCATATGGCTGTAACATGAAATGTGACTTTTGTCAGAACTGGCACATTTCGCAAAAAAGTGACGAAGCTTTTTCCGATATAACAGATCCTGACAGTATTGCTAAGGAGGCAGTCAATTCCCTGAAGAATGCGGGACTGGCGTTTACATATAATGAACCGGTGATATGGTTCGAATTCGTGAGAGATACAGCCCTCAAAATAAAGGAAAAGGGATTGTACACCGTGTTGGTCAGCAACGGGTTTGTAAACAGGGACCCACTGAATGAAATCATTGGTTTTATAGATGCATTCAACATTGACCTCAAGGCATTTAACGAATCATTCTACAAAAAACTTGCTGGTGCTGAACTTGAACCGGTTAAAGATTCCCTCAGGCAAATTGCAAAAGCCGGAAAACATATTGAAATAACTTCACTGATAATACCCGGAAGAAATGATTCCATAGAGGAAATGGAAGCTGAATCGAGGTGGATTTCAGAAGAGCTCGGGAATGAGACTCCCTTTCATCTGAGCAGGTATTTTCCGATGTACAAAAGAAATGATCCTCCTACACCGCAGGAAACACTTTCAAGGTTGTTCGAGACAGCTTCCAAAAATCTGAAATATGTCTATATGGGGAATACTCCGGGTGAAGCCGGACAAGATACACATTGCAGCCTGTGTGGCAAAGTTGTTACTAAAAGAACAGGTTATAAAACAGGATTATTGAATCTTGACTGCACAGGTAAGTGCACCAGCTGTGGCAATCAGGTTTACAGGTATTTTATTTTGCCTTCCCGTGCAGATCGCTGAGTCTTGTGCACAGTTTATCGGTACCAACGAAAAGATCCTTTTCAACAAGCTGAAAATGAGATCTCACAGATTTTGGATCAGCGTTTTTTTCAGGATTGTTTGCCCGTCTGATTAGGTCATTTCTCAATGAGACGGCATCCGCAATAATGCCGGAAACCTCTTCCGCGTTATCCTCAGGATGAAGTGTGCCAAAAGTAAAACAATCTGAGATAACCTCGAAAATCAGGTAATCGATACTCTTTTTGAGCTTTCTGATGCTTGGCATGTTAAGGGATTATTTAATATGGTGCAAAGGTAGTAAAATAAATTACTATCGATTCATTTATCTGACGTAAACCTACTGATGCTCTCCTCTGCTTTTTCGATATAAAGTTTTCGGAGGTTTTCTATCATTGCCATCCGTACGTTGAAATAAATATCCCCGACACAGTAAAATTGCAAAACCATGGGAGATGTTCCGGTCATGAAAACAGCATCATAATCGTGGATCGATTCAACAGGCACACAAAGGAAATTCACTTTGATATTATTGTCATTGCAGATATCCAGAATATATTTACGTGTTATCCCGTTTAGAATCATATCATCGGGTGCCGTTGTAAGAGTATCTCCCTTCAGAAAAAAAATATTTGACCTGCTTCCCTCTGTTATCTGATTCTTTTCATTTACCAGAAGAGCTTCGTATCCGCCTTCAAGAATAAGTTTATGATAGATCGACGAACGCAGCTTATGATTTATCACTTTGGATTCCGGATCTTTTCTTTCGGCATAAAAGAGTATTCCCTTAACACCTTTCTTGTATTGCTCTTCGGATGGATAAATCGGTTCAACAAAATATACCAGGTAATTTGTTGAATCGTGGTTATAGTTAAAGACGATCTTCAGGTTAATATCCTTCCGTTTTTCAGTTTTAACCAGGTTGATTATGTCTTTTCGCAGATCGGTTCTTTTTGCAAGCGGAGTTTTCAGCCGGATCCTCATACTTGATTCAAGGCGTTCCATGTGGTCATGAAAAAAGACCGGACTGCCCTTTATCATTCGTATTACCTCATAAATTGAATCACCTTCATAAACAAGTGAATTGTCAAAATTGTCAGATGGATTCAGTTCACCGTTAAGGATGAATTTTTTGCCATAGCATTCATTCATGTTCAGGAGCTTTTTCTATACAAAAATACAAACAATACGGCTATCAGCCAGCATTTCTCCATATATTCGCAATAGTCTTTACAGATGACATTTCAATAAATGTACGCCATAGTTGATATTGAAACCACAGGAGGAAGTTCCAGAATTGAAAAAATCACTGAAATTGCTATATTTCAACATGATGGAGAGAAGATCACCGGAGAATTTGTAACACTTGTCAATCCGGAAAGGAATATCCCCTATTTTATAACCAATCTCACCGGAATTACTAATGAAATGGTCGAGAACGCGCCCAGGTTTTTTGAGGTCGCCAAAACAATTATTGAGATGACGGAAGGGCGTATCCTTGTTGCTCATAACGCAAAGTTTGATTATTCGTTTATAAGGCAGGAATTCAAATCTCTGGGCTATAATTTCAGAAGAAGTCTCCTCGATACTGTTACCATTGGAAGGAAACTGATACCCGGTCACAGGTCATACAGCCTCGGGAACATCTGCAAGGATCTCGGGATAATGATCAATGGCAGGCACAGGGCGGCTGGTGATGCCCTGGCAACAGTGAAACTTTTTGAATTACTGATGGAAAAAGACAGGGAGATAACCGGGCATTATTCCGGTCAGATCAGGAATACCAGACTTTCCAAGCTGAATCCGAACCTCGATGCCTCAAAAGTAGATTCAATACCTGAGGAGCCAGGTGTTTATTATTTTTACAATGAAAATGGTGATCTGATCTATATCGGCAAGAGCAGGAATCTTCAGCAGAGGATCAGGACTCATCTTTCAAATAATACCACAAACCGTGCTATGGAGATGCGAGATCTCATTGCCGATATCGACTGGGAAGTTACAGGGAGTGAGCTGATCGCTCTCCTGATGGAGTCTTCAGAAATCAAAATGAACAAACCTGTATTTAACAGGGCTCAGCGCCATTCAGGTTTTCAATGGGGGATTTTCAGCTTTACTGATAATAATGGTTATCTGAATTTCAATTTCGGCAAGCTCGGTATTGACGATAATCCGGTATCTGTCTTCACTGGAAAAGAGAGGGCAAAAGCTATGCTGATGTCGCTTGTGGAGAAATATGGATTGTGCCAGAAACTTACCGGACTCTATGAAACCAGTGGCCCTTGTTTTCATTACCATGTCGGCATCTGCAGGGGGGCCTGCTGCGGAAAGGAGGCAACAGATTCCTATAATGAACGGGCAAGAAAAGCTGCCGATGAGTTTGTTTTTACCCGCCGTAATTTTTTTATTATCGATAAAGGCAGGGATGAAGAAGAAAGAAGCGCAGTAAAAGTGCTCAACGGTAAATTTTCAGGGTATGGTTACTTCAATATCAATGAGATGGGGTTCGGGTTGACGGCAGTTCACGATTGCATAAAAGCGTCGGTTGACAATCGCGATATTCAGGTAATATTAAAACAATATCTCAGGGGATACAAAATAGAGAAGATCATTGAATTCTGATAAGCAAAAACTATATTTGTTAAAATATCCAGGAAATATTAAAGATTTTATTAACCATGGAGTTGCACTGAGTTTGCATGGAGTGACACTGTTAAATTGACGCATTGCACGTAATTACATTGTAATTACATCAATAAACTCCTTGTGACATGGTTAAACGGGGTTATTTGAAGCATTTATTATTCGTTTTATTATTAGTATTATCAAGTTAAAACAATATGGCATTATTTACAAGGACCACAAAGAATCTCATCTTAAAGATTGATGAATTTTTTGATAATATTGATCTGGGACTGCTTGTCTTCAGGGAAGGGATGAAAGCCTACCTCGATAAAGATATGGACACATTTAACAGGCATATTCAGAAGGTGGAATTGCTTGAAAGCAATGCAGATAAGCTCCAGCGATCTATCGAAAATGAAATGATAACCCACTCGATCCTTCCCCAGCACAGAAGTGAGGTAAGTTCACTGATTGACTCGCTTGATGAAATTATCGATACAATAAAATCTTCACTGAATGAATTCAGCATTGAAATGCCTGATATTCCTGAATCGCTTTACCATAATTTCATAAGTATTACCGAAGCTTCCGTATGTGCCGGGGAAGAGTTAATACCTGCTGCCAGGGCCTATTTCAAATCACCATATACAGTAAGGGACAAACTGCTTAAAGTCTATTATTTCGAAAGTGAGACAGATAAAGTGTCAAGAAATACAACAAGGATAATATTTCAGGAAATGAAAGATCTGGATCTTGCACATAAAGCACACCTAAGATATATTATTCACCATATCGAGAACATTTCAGACAATGCACAGAAGGCGGCGGATCTGCTTTCAGCGATGGCGATTAAGATAGTAATGTAAAAAAGATGTAGGACTCAGGACGCAGGACGCAGGACACACGATGCACGGTAAAAGGATTTCCGTGGATTGGGAGCCCTGAGTCGTGAGTCGTGAGTCAAAAAGAGCTGAATATTTCTGATCTATGATAATACTTTTCCTAATCAGTGGTTTATTCCTTGGCTGGTCCCTGGGGGCCAATGATGCTGCCAATGTCTTCGGCTCTGCTGTGGGCACAAAAATGGTGAGCTTCAGAAAAGCTGCCATCATTGCTTCTATCTTTGTGATACTTGGAGCAGTGATTCAGGGTGCCGGTGCTTCAGACACACTTGGAAAACTTGGTGCTGTTAATGCGATCGGAGGGTCATTTACTGTGGCCCTGGCAGCTGCAATAACAGTTTATATTATGACCAAATTTAGCCTTCCTGTATCGACCACACAGGCTATTGTAGGTGCAATTATAGGATGGAACCTCTTCACCGGAAATCATACTGACAGCAGGACATTAACCCAAATAGTTACTACATGGATATCCGGACCGGTGCTGGGCGCATTTTTTGCTGTCCTTCTGTACATCATTTTAAAAACTATCAAGAAGAATTTATATATACACCTTATACGCTTTGAATCATATATTAGGACCGGCCTTATACTTGTCGGAGCATTTGGCGCATATAGCCTGGGGGCAAACAATATTGCCAATGTGATGGGAGTTTTTGTCCCTGCCTTCAACTTACAGGATCTCAATCTGGGACTATTTACACTTTCTTCAGCCCAGCAACTATTTCTGCTTGGCGGATTAGCCATTGCAGCCGGAATACTGACTTATTCGAAAAAAGTAATGGATACAGTCGGTGGAAATATAGTAGAACTCTCTTCCGAAGCTGCCCTTGTGACTGTTCTTGCCCAGGCGCTTGTACTTTTCATATTCTCATCTTCAGGGCTTTCATCGGTATTTGTCAAAATTGGCCTGCCTCAGATTCCAATGGTACCTGTATCCTCTTCGCAGGTAATTATTGGTTGTGTTATCGGGATCGGATTATATAAGGGTGTCAGAAACATAAATTTCAGAATGCTTGGTGAGATTTCTGCAGGTTGGGTAGCCACGCCCATTTTCTCGGGACTGTTAGCCTTTGTCTCATTGTTTTTCGTCAGGAATATTTTCGGTATTGAGGTGGGAAGAAAAGTTGAAAGCATCGCTAATGTCAGTGGTCAGAATAACCAGGCAACTGTGACGGATCCTTATATTTCGAGTATCATGCAATACCTCATTCTTGGATTGCTGGTTACAGGAATAGTAGCATTATTGTTTTATTATTTCCTTGAGAGAAAGAAGAAGATTGAATTTCATAAATCGGAGGAAAAATTCTGGAAGAATATAAAATAAGGTATCAGATTTTTGGGGGTGTTGAAAAGCTGGTGTTTACCCCCCAACCCCGCCAGCTGGCGGGGCTTTATAAACATCAGTAAATCAATAAGACCCCGCCAGCTGGCGGGGATTTAGGGGTAAAAAGACAGAGGAGGACTTTTTCAACAGCCTCAAATTGTTGATATAACCTGATTAATTCAATTAATTTATGAATCCATACTATCTTGGAATTGATATCGGTGGTACAAAATGTGCGGTTATTGCCGGAACCGGGGAAATGCAGATCCTTAAAAAGACTGGTTTTCCCACCGAAACAAGCAAAGGTCCGGGTCATGCGATCAATCTGCTTTTGAAGATTGCATCCGAAACTGTTGACAACCTCGGACCTGGTCTGCTAAAGGCAATTGGAATTAGTTGCGGCGGTCCTCTTGACAGTATAAAAGGGATTGTCCAGTCTCCTCCCAACCTGCCTGGATGGAATGATATACCTATTGCGGATTTGTTCAGGGATAAGTTCAATGTTCCTGTGTTTCTCCAGAATGATGCAAACGCCTGTGCCCTTGCAGAGTGGAAATTCGGAGCAGGTAGAGGCACCCTGAATATGGTATTCCTGACTTTCGGTACCGGAATGGGCGGAGGAATAATCATTAACGGCCGGCTTTATTCAGGGACCAACGACCTTGCAGGCGAGGTCGGGCATATGCGTCTTTCGGAAGATGGCCCCAGGGCTTACGGGAAAAAAGGCTCGTTCGAAGGTTTTTGCAGCGGTACAGGTATAGCTCTCCTCGCAAAACAGATAGTAAGTGAGAAATTTGCACTGAAACAGTCCGTTTCATTTTGCGATAGTCAGGATAATATTGATAAAATAACCGCTAAGGATGTCGCCGATGCTGCGTTTTCGGGAGATAAGACTGCAATAAAAATTCTTGAAATCTCAGGTGAATATCTTGGCAAAGGCCTTTCCTTGCTGATAGATATTCTAAATCCACAGAAGATAGTTATTGGAAGTATCTATACACGCTGCAGGCAATTTATCGAGCCAGCGTGTCTTGAAATCATAAAGCAGGAAGCTCTTGCACCGTCGAGGGCTGTTTGCAGCATTGTGCCGGCCGCCCTTGGGGATGAGGTTGGTGATTACGCCAGTCTGAGTGTAGCAATGATCCAAAATGGAAATTAAATATGTCACGAAAAAGAAAAATCATCACAAGAAGGAGTTTTTTAAACAAAGCGGCAGCCGGAACAGCAGGCATTGCTTTCGTTCCTTTGCTGTATGATCCAAAGCTGTTAAAACAACAAACCGGCAAATGGCCTTCTGAAGCCGGGAAATTCAGATTTCACCTTATCGGGCAGGCTCATATTGATCCTGTGTGGTTATGGCCATGGTCCGAAGGACTTGCAGTGGTTCACAGCACATTCAGGTCAGCGCTGGACAGGATGATTGAAACACCCGACTTTACTTTTACGGCAAGCTCAGCCCAATTCTATCAATGGGTTTCTGAAAATGATCCTGATATGCTCAAGGAAATACGAAAACGTGTTGATGAGGGACGATGGAATGTTGTAGGCGGATGGTGGGTGGAACCCGACATGAATATTCCTTGTGGTGAAGCTATGGTCAGGCAGGGATTATACGGACAGTTGACCCTCCAGAAACTTCTCGGCCATCGTGCAACGGTCGCCTTTAATCCGGATTCATTCGGACATACCGGCACACTGCCACAGATAATAAAACTGCAGGGTATGGAGAATTATGTATTTATGCGCCCTGGTCCAAAAGAAAAAACTATTCCTGCCGATATGTTCTGGTGGGAAAGCCCTGACGGATCGAGGGTTCTGACTTATCGCATCCCGATAAGCTATACTGACAGCAGATCTGTAAGAACCCGTATTGAACAGGTTTTAATCCAGTTTAAGAATCAGCCATTCCGGACTTTTATGACATATTTCGGAGCAGGTGACCATGGAGGTGGGGCAACAAAAGAAAACATTGCATCAGTATTGGAAATTCAGGCTGAGGATGGGGCTCCGACACTTGTGTTCAGCACCCCTGAAAAATATTTCAAAGAAATACGCAATGATAACAGTCTCAATTTGCCGGTTATCAAGGATGATCTCCAACATCACGCAGTTGGATGCTACACAGCTGAGGCAGATATCAAGAAATTCAACAGGCTTTCTGAAACTGCCCTTGTAACTGCTGAGAAAGTATCTGCACTTGGATCAGTAATCTGGGGATATAAATATCCGAAAGATGAGTTTACTTCAGCGTGGAAAAGAGTACTGTTCCTTCAGTTCCACGACAGCCTTGCCGGAACATCAGTTCCTGAACACTCTGCAACCGCACGGGAGGGCTATGGACTTGCACTTGATATTGCCCATCAGGCAGTATATTCTGCTGTTCAGAAACTAGAATGGCAGGTTGCCTCAGAGGATCCTGCTTCTCAATACCTTCTGGCTTTTAATCCTCATGCATGGGAGATAAAGGCTAACCTCGAATATGACCTCAACTGGGATACCCGGAATCCTTCGCAGGCAGAAGATGAAAAGGGGAACCTGGTAAGGCACCAGTGGAGTTCAGGAACCACTGAGACCGGAAGCCGTAAAGGCTTAATAGTCAGAACCTCTGTTCCTGCCTTCGGTTACAGGCAGATAAGGATCAGGGCAGAAGCGGCTCAGGAACCGGAACCTGGAATCACGATCGAAAACAATTCTATGGAAAACGAATTCCTGAAAGTGAGTTTTTCAGATTCCGGAACAATAGGAATATTTGATAAAGAGAATGACAGAGAAGTATTTGCGGGTGGGAAAACAGGCTGCAGGGCTTTAATAATTGATGATCCGAGCGATACCTGGAGCCACGATATAAAAACTTTCTCCAAAGAGATAGGTTCATTCGGGAATGCATCAATTAAAGTTCTGGAAAAGGGTGCATTGCGTAGTATTATAAGAGTTATAACCAATTATGGCTCTTCGACACTTACAACCGACTGGCTGCTTTATGCTGGTTCAAGGAACATCGAATCGAAAATCAAACTTAACTGGAACGAGCACCTGAAAATGGTTAAGTTCTCATTCCCGGCAAATATCGATTCACCGGTTGCCACCTATGAAACTCCATATGGAACCAAAGTACGTGCAACTAACGGGGAGGAGGATCCGGGTCAAAGGTGGATCGATGTCACAGGGATGAGCAGAGGAACTACATACGGGTTTGCGGTAATTAATGACGCAAAATACGGTTACAGTGTCCATGGCAATGATATAAGGATCTCCGTCATCCGCTCAGCTGTCTATGCTCATCATAATCCCAGGGTTCTTGATATGAATGCGGAGCATATTTGGCAGGACCAGGGCATACATACATTCAGAATGCAACTGGTGCCTCACAGGGATACATGGCAAAAATGCAATATTGCAAGGAAAGCTGAAGAATTCCTCTCCCCGCCAATTGTCATTTACCAGGGAATTCATGGCGGATCCTTTTCCAAGGCCGGATCGTTTCTTTCAGTCGACAATGAAAATATTGTTGTTTCAGCAATAAAACAATCAGAGGAAGGAGATGATCTCATAGTACGATGTATTGAAACATCTGGTTCAGAAACTTCTGCAACAGTTGATTTTTCCTTTTTAAACAGAAAATGGTCAGGCAATTTTAAACC
>CAZCQC010000050.1:0-15392 GCA_964500155.1 uncultured Rikenellaceae bacterium
CAAACCCCATACCCCATACCCCATACCGGATTAATTTTAGTAATTTTATCAGTTAAACGAATTTTTCTTACCCGATAGATGACTAATTCTTATTTCAGATTTAAGCAGTTCACAATAAACCAGGACAAATGCGCTTTTAAAGTCGGAACCGATGGGGTTCTTCTTGGTGCTTACGCAAATGTTACAGGGAAGAAGAGGATCCTGGATATCGGGACCGGAACAGGGCTGATCGCATTGATGGTGGCCCAGAGATGCGATTCTGAAATAACAGCCATTGAACCTGACTTTGATTCATATTGTCAGGCGTCAGAAAATTTCACTCTGAGCAGATGGAGTGGCAGGATCAGAATCGAAAACTGCACCCTGCAAGACTTCCAACCGGAAAATCCAGGTTTTGACATGATTGTCTCAAATCCTCCCTATTTCATCGATTCACTGAAAAATCCCGATCCGGTAAAGTCAAATGCAAGACATAATGACAGCCTGACACATTCAGAAATTCTTGGAGGAGCACGCAGGCTGCTTTCTGAAGATGGATTCCTTCAGCTTATACTGCCTTATGATGAGGGAAATATTTTTGTAGCTGAAGCTCAGGAGCATGGGTTTTACTGTAACAGTATCCTTAAGATCAGACCGGTACCTTCATCAGAAATCAGAAGGATGATACTCGGTTTCAGCAAACGAAGGACAAAACCTGCAGAAAAATTCCTTACAATAGAAAAAGGTAAAAGACATGAGTTTACTGAGGAATATATGAACCTTACGAAGGAATTCTACCTTAAGTTTTAACCCCCCCACCCCCCGCCAGCTGGCGGAGGGCTAAATAGAAATCTAATATAGAATTACTGTTTAAAACCCTCCTCTGGGGGGCTCGGGGGGTCCTACCTGATACTGATTTCGCTTTCCGGCAACCCGTATTCTTCCTTCATCTCAATCCCCAGGGTTTTCAGTTCATCAAGTACCGGATTATAGATCTCAGGCACCACCGGCCTGTACACCCCTGTAAGCTTAATTTTCTTTTGAAGGATCATTTTCACTGCAATTGCCGATGGAAGTGCAACTGTCCTTGCGATTGCCGTATTTGCAGCCGGCGATCCAAAATCGAGCATCGAGGATCTTATAACCTCTTTTTTCCCATCGGGCCAGGCAGCCAGGAAAATATGCTGCATCACAACCATATCACGCTCGTTGCTGAGGAGCATCATCTTGCTGATCATCCTGTCGGCGGTAATCTCAAAAGGGGATGTTTTGCCGGAATTCATTAGCTCATTTCCGAAGAAACCGAGCCATTCAAGAGATTCAACTGCTACAGATTTTTCAGCGATCCCGAGCATCCGGGTAACTTTTTTCCTGAGACCAGTTCCGCTTAAACCAGCTCTTTCGGCAAGGAAACCAGAATAATCCATTCCGGTATAGTCAATAATGGAATCGTCGAGCATATTTAAAGCTTTCATCACATCAAGTGTCTCACACCAGCCTTTATACCGGAATGTTCCCCTGAACATTGTTGAGACATCAGGAATCCCATAGATCTCCGTGTAGCTTATTGAGTCCCTGTTGGGGTAAACCTCCAACTCTCCGACACCTGGGAAATCATATGTGAAGAGATCCCTGAAAAGATTTTGAGGCTCAATAACAACTCTTTTTCCCTTTTTCAGATAGAGGGCACCGTTACGGCTTGCCAGGACGACTCCCTTTGGACTCCATGAAAATTTGTATTTCAAAGGATTACTGGCATCTTCCGGAGCAGGGAGGGCTCCACACAGGGAATAAAATTCTTCAACTTTGCCCCCATTTGTATGAATATGATCAATGACCTTCATTGCAGTCATGTGGTCAATGCCAGGATCGAGACCGATCTCATTAAGGAAGAGAATACCTGCAGTTTTTGCATCAGACTCAAGGGCTTTTATGCCCGGCTGGACATAAGATGTCGTTACAAGTGATTTCTTATTCTTCAGGCAAATCTTTGCTACATCAGTATGAAATTTATAAGGAAGGAGCGAAACAGTTACATCATATTCCGAAATCAGATTGTCGAGTGTTTCAGTATCGTCCATTGACCAGTCGAGCGATCTTCCGAGGAGATTCCCTTTTATCATTTCATCAGCACGATCCTTCATGGGTGAAGCCACCATAACGTTAATCCTGTTCTGAAGCAGGTATTCGACCATTGGTTTCGCGACCATGCCGGCACCGAGAATAAGAACCTTGTTCATATTGAGGTTTTATTTATCTGTTACAAGTTAAGGATAACAGGTTACAAAAATCATGATTTAATAAATCTCTGTGTTTCTCTGTGTAACAGAAAGAAATATAAATACTTATACTGAGTGACACTGAGGATGCACAGAGTTCCACAGAGAATAAAAGTAGATAATTAATTTCAAAAAGTTTATAAATATACTATTGGCTATGTATCTTTGTTAATGATCAAAAGCCAATAAATGTCTCTGCCATCAAAGCCAATAACCGACGATCACAAATATGTCGAAACACCGCTGATGAAGCAGTATTATAGCGTCAAATCAAAACATCCTGATGCAATACTTCTTTTCAGGGTAGGTGATTTTTACGAGACATTCGGTACTGATGCGATAAGGGCTTCTGAAATACTCGGAATAACACTCACCCGCCGGGCAAATGGTTCGGCTACATTTGTTGAACTGGCCGGATTTCCTTACCATGCCCTTGATATATATCTTCCCAGGCTGGTAAGAGCAGGGCAGAGGGTTGCAATCTGCGAACAACTTGAAGATCCGAAGCTGGCAAAAAAAATCGTAAAGAGGGGAATAATCGAGCTGATCACCCCGGGAGTATCTCTTAATGAGAATGTTCTTAACCACAAGGAAAATAATTTTCTTGCTGCAGTTCACATCGACAAGAAAATTGCAGGTGTTGCGTTCCTGGATATTTCAACCGGAGAATTCCTTGCCTCGGAAGGTACTTTAGATTATATAGATCAGATGTTGAACAACTTCCAGCCAAAGGAAGTTCTTTTTGAGAAGCGCAAGAGCGATCTTTTTAACGAAGCTTTCGGAACGAAGTTCTATACCAATAAGCTGGACGACTGGATATTTACTCCTGAAGCTGCAACCGACAGGCTTCTTAAACAATTTGAGACCAGCTCATTAAAGGGATTTGGGGTTCAGAGCCTGGCTTTCGGAGTGATAGCAGCAGGGGCAATCCTTTATTATCTCGATATTACACAGCATTCACAGCTTGGACATATAACAAATCTTTCCAGGATCGATGAAGACAAGTATGTCTGGCTCGATAAATTCACAATCAGGAACCTGGAGCTGTTTCACTCACCCTATGAAGGTGCCAGGACTCTGGTTGATGTAATTGACCGCACTATCTCACCTATGGGAGGAAGACTGCTTAAGAGATGGATTTCACTACCTCTCAAAGATATCCAGCCGATCACCGACAGGCATGATATTGTGAGCTATTTTGTTGATAATCCGGATTTTATGTCTGAAATTGCCGGGCTAATTCAGCAAGTCGGTGACCTCGAGAGACTCATCTCAAAAGTGGCAGTGAGCAGGATAAATCCGCGGGAAGTCGTCCAGCTTAAAAGAGCGCTGAGGGCGGTGTCACCCATAATGGGAATGTGCTCTAAAAGCAGCTGTGAGCCACTTAAGGTTCTTGGTGAACAGATGAATCCATGCAAATCAATAGCTGACAAAATTGACAGGGAGCTTAATAATGATCCTCCTGTTCAGCTAATAAGGGGGAAAGTGATAGCCGAAGGTGTCTCTGTCGAACTGGATGAGCTGAGGAAAATACTTTACAGCGGCAAGGATTACCTTAACGACCTCCAGGCGCGAGAGATACAGAGGACCGGAATAACCTCCCTTAAGGTCAGCTTCAATAATGTTTTCGGTTATTACATTGAGGTAAGAAACACTCACAGGGACAAAGTGCCTCCTGAATGGATAAGGAAACAGACACTTGTAAGTGCCGAGCGTTATATAACTGAAGAACTGAAGGAATATGAGAGCAAAATTCTGGGAGCTGAGGAAAAGATTATCAGTCTCGAGACCAGATTGTTTAACGACCTGGTTCTGTCAATAATTGAATATATTCCTCCGGTCCAGCTCAATTCATCGCTGATTGCCAGACTCGACTGCCTTCATTCCTTTGCCGTTGTTTCATCAGAAAATAATTATGTGCGTCCCGTGATGGATGACACGGTGAAGCTTGATATCAGGGATGGGCGTCACCCGGTTATTGAAAAGCAATTGCCACCGGGGGAATCATATATTCCGAATGACCTTTTGCTTGACACCGATGACCAGCAGATCATAATCCTTACAGGACCGAACATGTCAGGCAAATCAGCTCTCCTACGCCAGACAGCGCTGATTGTTCTATTGGCACAGACAGGTTGCTTTGTCCCGGCAAAAGAGGCAACAATAGGTATAGTTGACAAGATATTCACAAGGGTTGGTGCATCAGATAATATAAGCCTTGGAGAATCAACATTTATGGTTGAGATGAATGAAACAGCAAGCATTCTTAACAACCTTTCGGACCGAAGCCTTATACTTCTCGATGAGATCGGCCGCGGGACAAGCACATATGACGGCATCTCAATTGCCTGGGCGATGGTTGAATACCTTCATGAGAACAGGCACAGGGCAAAAACACTGTTTGCCACCCATTATCATGAGCTTAACGAGATGGAAAACTCTTTTTCAAGAGTAAGGAATTATAATATCTCTATAAAGGAATTCAATAATAAAGTGATCTTCCTGCGAAAGCTCAAAAGGGGAGGCAGCGAGCACAGCTTTGGGATCCATGTGGCAAAAATGGCAGGGATGCCCAGAAGTGTTGTTAGCCGTGCGGATGAAATACTTAAAGAACTCGAACAAAGCCATGAAAAGCAGGAGCTTGCAAAACCTATTGCTGACCTTGCCAGTCACAGGGAAGGTTTACAACTTAGCATTTTCCAGCTTGATGATCCTGTTCTGAAACAGATCCGTGATGAAATACTGGATATGGACATTGATAATCTTACTCCTGTTGAGGCCCTGAACAAGCTTTATAACATCAAAAAGTACCTTAAATAACTTTTTGTGGATAGAATTTGTTATATTGAAATGAATTAACACCCATTTCATGGTTTCAGTAATTATTCCTGCACTAAACGAAGAGAAGACGATCCGTCAGGTGATTAATCTGGTGAGCAGATCACCCGTTGTTGATGAGATACTTATGATTGATGATAAATCTCATGACAACACTATCAAGCAATCAAGGCTGCCTAAAGTCAGAATTTATACCAGTCCGATAATCGGCAAGGGAAACTCGATGCGCGACGGAATGCTTCTCGCGAAGAATGAGGTTGTGGTTTTCCTGGATGCCGATATTGTTACGTACCCGGAGAATATTGCCGAACTATTATCCGGTCCTATTCTGAAGGATGAAGCTGATTTTATCAAGTCATGCTTCGACCGTCAGGCGGGAAGGGTGACAGAACTGGTGGCAAAACCCCTGTTAAGCATTCTTTTCCCTGAGCTAGCAAAATTCTCCCAGCCGCTGAGTGGTATGATTGGTGCCAGAAAGAGCTTGCTTAAAAAGATCGACTTTGAGAATGATTACGGGGTCGATATAGGGATTCTTCTCGATATGCATGCGATGGGAGCAAGAATAACTGAGGTGAATATCGGGTATATCGAGAACCGTATGCAATCATGGGAGCAGCTCGGTAAAATGTCGAGGGAAGTATCAAGGTCAATCCTTAAACGTGCAAAAAGTATTGAAGTCAACAATCTGGAAACCCTTGAAACATTCAGTGTGATAAGGACACAGATGGATTACGCGATACGGGAGAGTCTTTTAGGCAAGGAAAAAATGATTGTCTTTGACATGGATAATACATTACTGGAAAGCAGCTTCATCATGACCGCCGCCCAGGAATTCAATTTCAGGGATGAACTGATTAATATTGTAACGGAATATACAAATTCATATACACGTACCAAGTCAATCGCCAGGTTATTGAAAGGCAGATCTTTTGATGAGATTCTTGGGGTTGTTGATAAAATAAAAATCATTGATGATGCTGCATCTGTTATAAAGGAATTGAAAAAGAAAGGCTACATATGCGGAATAATCAGCGACAGCTATGATGTGGTCACCAATCATCTGAAAAACAAGCTTAAAATGGATTTTTCGATAGCAAATGAGCTTGAGTTTTCCAAAAGCATTGCAACAGGCGAAGTTAAGGTTCCTTCAGCATTTATGAGGAATGACAGGAGCAAGTGCAGTCATGATTTCTGCAAATCAAATGTTCTTTTTCAGCTGGCTGAGAAGTATAATATAGATATTAAGAACACTATTGCCATTGGCGACAGTGAAAATGATATTTGTCTGATAAAGGAGAGTGGAATCGGGATTGCTTTCTGCTCCAACAACAACTATCTGAATCTTGTGGCCGACCGGATTATTTCCGAAAAGAGCTTTGTTCAGATCCTGGACATTGCATACTGAAATTACCTCATTCCAGGTATTAAAATAATTTTTGCACCTTTGCGCCTGTAACAAATACAATTAATCATGAGAATACTTTCATATCTATTTATTGTAATCACTGTACTTTCAACATCATGCAATTCTACAAGAACAAGCCTTTTTGGCAGCAGCAGGCAGGAAAAAGAAGATGGTATTCAGGGCACATCGATTAAAACCACCACACTGATGCCTGCAGGACCAATTAAAGAAGTCGAAGAAAAACTTGTTAAAAATGAAAATAAGGAGCCTTCACCTCAGAAATATTTCGTCATCATAGGAAGTTTCAGGGATCCGGTTAATGCAAAAGAACATCAGAGGCTGGTCCGTAAAGACGGATTTGCCTCCGAAGTATTGAAAAATGATGAAGGACTATATCGTGTGTCAGTAAAGGCAACAGATGATATCACTGAAGCCAGAAGTGAAGTCAGAAAGATCTGGGCAAAATATCCTAAATATTCAGATACCTGGATGCTGATCCGGAAATAAAGTTGTTCTGAGGGAAATACTGCTTTAAGTCCGGGATTTATTCCTTAAATTTCAATTCTGAAATACCCGCAGGTAATTTTGATATGGATAAATCGCGAAAGAACCTGAATATCCGTGAAAGGATGTTCAAACGGATATTTGTCGCAGGTGACTGGTACAGGTCATTTGCTTCTTCGGTCAGCGGCTTATGCCGGTTCATTGTTACTGTGACACTTTCACTTTTCCTCCTGGGGCTAATATTCTATCTTGGCTTTGGAAGTACTCCCGAAAACCTCGAAGGATTGAAATCTGCCTTCAGGATAATGTTCGTAGTAATCTTTCTTGCAAAATACATCCCGGGATTATTGAGATTCAAAAAGGAAAATAGAACAGCAAGTCTGCTTCGGGTATTTGTTTTTGTTTTCTCTCTTGGGGTCTTCCTTTCTAACTTGGGTATAGTAAGCCCTGGAAAGGTTCTCAGGGTGTTTTTCACTGGTGACATACCCGTGGTAATTGCAATCGTTCTAATCGGAATTTCTGAAGTTTCCGGCTTGCTGAGGATGATAAGCTCCGTTAAAATCCCTCCTGCTTTGATCTTTTCTGCAAGCTTTCTTCTGGTAATCTTTATAGGTTCGGGACTTTTAATGATGCCAAGGTCACACACAGGTCATTTATCATGGCTCGATTCCTTATTCACTTCCGTCAGTGCTGTCTGTGTAACCGGACTGGTGGTAGTCGATACGGCAACAGCATTCACTACTCTTGGAAAGATAATAATCCTGTGTCTCATTCAGATTGGTGGTCTTGGAATAATGACATTTACGGGATTTTTCAGCTATATTTTTACGTCCGGATCCTCATTCAGGGATAATTTGTTGCTCAAGGAACTCTTTTCAGCAGAGACAATGAACAACCTGCTCAAGTTACTGACAAAAATATTATTACTGACTTTTCTCATTGAAATTGTAGGAGTCTTTATAATTTATACAAGCCTCGAAACCGATTACCCGGATAAATTGCTTTTTTCTGTTTTCCATTCTGTTTCTGCCTTCTGCAATGCTGGTTTCTCTACACGATCAGGCAATCTTGATTCGCCTGATATAATGAATAATACCACTCTGCAAGTATCAGTTGCAATGCTTATAGTTCTGGGAGGTATCGGATTTCCTGTACTCGTGGGATTGTATGGAAATCTAAAGCACTCTATTGTTTCAATAATAAGGAAATTTCAAGGCAGACTGAAACCTGGTAAACCTGAAAAGAAGAATGTATCGGCAAATATTGTTATGTTCATGACTGTTCTCCTGATAGTTGGAGGAGCATTTCTTTATTATCTTTTTGAATCGGGAAACAGCCTTAAAGGCTCTGATAATGTAAGGCAGATAATTATCTCATTCTTTGCAAGCATCAGCGCCAGAACAGCAGGATTTAACATGACTGATATCTCATTATGGGGCTACCCGACTGTATTTTTGATGATCTTCCTGATGTGGATAGGAGCCTCTCCGGGTTCGACGGGAGGAGGAATAAAAACCACAACTTTTGCTTTGGCCTTCAGAACTGTCTGGAATACTATAAGAGGCCGGGATCGGCTTAAAATAGGCAACCGGGAAGTAAGCAACAGTACGATTACTAGAGTGCTTACAATAATATTTCTTTCAGTTGTCATAATTGGTGCTGGTTTTTTATGCCTGCTTGTTTTTGAACCGGAAAAAGATCCTGCTTACCTCTTGTTTGAATGTTTTTCAGCTTTTGGTACAGTCGGACTTAGCCTGGCTGATTCATCAACCTTCACCACTGCGGGCAAACTAATTGATATAATCCTTATGTTTATAGGAAGGGTGGGCCCGCTTACCCTGCTTACCGGATTCTTTTTATCTTCCAGGAAGATCTATTCACAATATCCTGAAATTGAAATTGCGATAAATTGATAAAAAGTAAATCTGATGGAATTAATATACTAAATGATTTTAAACCCCCTTCCCAACCTTCCCCTAACGGGAAATAAGAAAGGGGGTAAATTAAAATTTTTAAACTATGAAATACATTGTTATCGGTTTAGGCTATTTCGGATCGAAGCTTGCCACAAACCTGACAAGCATGGGACATGAAGTGATAGGGATTGATAACCATCATGAACGGCTGGATGAATTGAAGAACAGTGTGACCACAGTAATGAAAATGGATGCAACCAGCGTTGAAGCAATCAAAACACTTCCTTTAAATGATACTGACGCAGTGATAGTTGCAATCGGAGAAGATGTCGGATCTTCAATCCTTACTGCCTCCATACTTAAGAATCTGAAGGTTAACAGGATTATCGGAAGGGCAATAAATCAGGTCCATCAGAATATCCTTAACCAGATTGGAATTGACGAAGTTGTACTTCCTCTCGAAGATTCTGCTATGCATGTGGCATCAATGCTTCAGTTTAAAAACGCCCTCCGTCTGACTGAGCTGAATGATGAATATGCGGTTGCAGAATTGGCAGTGCCGGCAAAATATTTCGGACATGCAATTGAGACAATCAGTTTGGGAGACAGATTCAATCTTAAAATTGTTGCTGTAAAAATCGCTCCGAAAGAGGGATGGCTGGCATCAGTATTCAGGCGGAATTTCAAAGTTGACATGTCATATGATCCTTTTTCTCCCCTGGGTGAAAAAGATGTTCTTGTTGTAGCAGGCAAAATAGCTGATATTAAGAGATTTACCGAAAGCTAATAATGGGCCTATAATAACTGAAGAATGACAAATTACATTATTCTGGCTCTGTGTATTGTCGTAATCCTTTCGTACATATTTGATATCTCAGGCAGATATTCAAAGATCCCCGGGGTGGTCTTTTTAATTCTTCTGGGAATTGGATTACAGCTTTCAGTCAAGACGTTTCACCTGGTAATCCCTGATCTTAAGCCAGTTTTGCCGGTAATTGGCACTTTAGGTCTGATTATGATTGTGATGGAAGCCAGTCTTGACCTGAAGCTTGAAAAGAGAAAAAAGGGACTTATATCTAAATCGATCTCCTCTGCTTTTATCCTTTTTGCAGTATTTTCAGCAGCACTTACCTATATTCTGACCGAATTCTTTGGATATTCTCTGCGTGATTCACTTCTTAATGCCATTCCTCTGGGAATAATCAGCAGCTCGGTTGCTATACCCTCTGCAGCTCATCTTAAACCTGAACAACGGGAATTCATTATTTATGAGAGCTCATTTTCGGATATTTTTGGCATTATTATTTTTGATTTTATTCTTATTAGTCAGGGATCAATCGGACATGGCATTCTTGATATGGGATTAAAGAGCATAATTACAATTGTCATTGCAATGGTGACTACTTCGATCCTTGCAATCCTTCTGCATAAGATCACCTATCATATCAACTACGTTATTATAATGACTTCCGTTGTGCTGGTTTACATACTGGCAAAATTATCTCATCTTCCTGCTCTGCTTCTGGTATTGATATTTGGACTGGTGCTCTCCAATAGTCAGCTGCTTGAGAATACTCCTATAAAGAAATACGTTGATTTCATCAAGTTCAGAAGTGATATTAAGTCCTTCAAAATTATTCTGACTGAGCTGACCTTTCTTGTCCGTTCTTTCTTCTTCATTATGTTCGGCTTTTATACAAAGATAGAGGGCTTGTTTAACTGGCAAAATTTAATTACCGGAGCATCGGTAACTGCCGGAATATTTCTGCTGAGACTTCTGTTCTTCAATCAGGTAATAAGAATGAAGCTGATCCCTCTGGCATTTTTTTCGCCCCGCGGTCTTATAACAATCCTTCTGTTTCTCAGCATCCCTGCAGCTTCAAGGATTTTATTAATAAATGAAGAAGTGATTACTCTGATAATATTGTTTTCAATATTTTTACTGATGACTGGCATTCTTCTGTCAGGCAGGGATAGGCCTCCCGCTGAAAAAAAGGCAACTGACTTAGATAATGCTGGTGTGCATTAATATTTATTGATTATTTTCACGATCTGGTCGCTATTTTAATTTCATTTTTAAGATGATGATTTCCCATTTTAAATTTTTACCATGAAAAGCAAATTGCACTTTCTGATTTCTCTTTTTTCTATTTTGTCTTTAGTGGCGAATTCACAATCAGGTTCAGTTAAGCAGCTGAAACTTACTGATTTTGATTTACAGTCATCAGCCATTATCAAGGCTTCAGGAGAAGAATTATCTACTCCCCAGTATAAACCAAAGGAGTACTGGTTCCCTGTCAGGGTTCCATCAACGGTACTGACAGGGCTTGTGGCCAACGGCGTATATCCCGATCCGTATTCAGGCCTCAACAATATGCTTATACCTGATGCCTCTGATGAGTTTAATAAAAAATATGACCTTGAAAAATTCAGCTTTCTTCCCAATGATCCCAATCCATGGAAGAAGCCATACTGGTATCGTACAACCTTTATGGTTCCACCGGCCGATAACGGTCGTTGCTTCCAGCTGATCTTCAAGGGTATAAATTACCGTGCAGGTATTTGGCTGAACGGACAACAGATTGCTGATTCGGCTCAGATGGCCGGGATGTTTGCACAGTACAGCCTGGATGTAAGCCGCTATATCAAAGCCGGTGAAAAAAATGTACTTGCTGTTAAAATTTATCCTCTCGATTACCCGGGATTACCTTCGACTGAACAGCTAAAAGCTTTGGGTGATTTTTATCCCAATGGAGGGCCGACTGGAGACATTGGAAAAAATGTCACAATGCTTTGTTCGGTTGGATGGGACTGGGTCCCTCCGGTACGCGACCGCAACATTGGCATTTGGCTCCCGGTCTATTTAAGGACATCGGGAGGAGTGACAATCGGAAATACGAAAATCACCACCGAATTAGCCGGTGAACAGGACACATCAATGGCAAAGCTCTCTCTGAGCCTTATGCTGTTTAACCATACAAGCTCAAACGAAATGGGCAGACTGACTGTCAGAATTTCTCCTGAGAATTTCAGAGGGAGATCATTGCAGTTCACAAAAAATGTTGCTGTCGGGGGCGATGCCAATAATCTTGTCGAATTGAATTCCGGTAATACAAAAGAGCTTGCAGTAAGCAAACCGGGGATATGGTGGCCGAATGGGTACGGAAAACCGAACCTCTACAGGATAAGCCTTCAGTACACGGGTCAATCAGGTGTTTCGGACGATACGACGTTCGTTTTCGGAATCAGGACTGTCTCCTCCAAAGCAGTGGATGTGAACGGCAGCTGGCGCCGCGATTTTTATGTGAATGGCCGGAGAGTGCATCTGACAGGTGGAGCATGGGTTCCCGATTTTATGCTAAACCGCGATTCGTTGAGATATGATTATGAGATGCATCTTTGCCGGAATTCAAATATTAATCTTGTCAGGATATGGGGAGGAGGCGTAACACCCTGTGATGAATTCTTTGAAGCCGCCGACAGGTACGGACTGCTTGTATGGTCCGATTTCTGGATCACAGGTGACACGCAGGGCGAATTCAAGGGGTCGCCTGACTGGCCTTTTGAGAGTGAAGTCTTTAAAAAGAATGTTGTCAGCACAATACTCCGGATCAGGAACCATCCAAGTCTTCTTTTATGGACAGGTGGTAATGAGGGTCACGCCCGCAGAGAACTATATGATTTCATGAGGAACAGCGTTATATCCCTTGACGGCACCAGACCCTTTATCCCGAGCTCATCAGGGTTTGCAAAACTCCCGGAAGGATGGCCGGCATCGTGGCCCGATAACCTTCCGGGCGGAGTTTACAGCGGCGGTCCGTATACATGGCAGGACCCTGTAAGGACATATAACAGGGCCATTGCAGGAAAGGATTGGGTATTCAAGGATGAAACAGGATTACCATCTATGCAGCCATACAATATCTTGCCTCAGATAGTCCCCGACATGGTGTGGGATAAGGCCCTTCCATTCCCGTTGAACAATACATGGGGCTACCATGATGCATGTACGGGCAATGGCCGCTGGGACCAATATTACAGGGATATGATCAGTCGATACGGTGAACCCGAATCAATGGAGCGATTCTGTGATAAAATGCAGCTTATGAATGCCGTCGGTTACCAGGGAATATTTGAAGCTGCCGGCCATAAGTTAAACGATATCGGAGGAGTAATGCTCTGGAAGCTTAATGCCGCATTCCCAAGTGTCGTATGGCAGGTTTATGACTGGTTCCTTATGCCTAATTCAGGTTATTATTTTATGCAGAATGCATGTGAACCGGTGCATATCCAGCTAAACCTGATCAATAATAAAGTCACGGCACTGAACAGGACATATAAGCTGGTTTCAGATCTGACTGCTCAAGTCAATGTTTTTAGTCTTGATTCAAAACCTTTATTTAGCGAAAGTGTAAATGTAAATCTTGGTTCCACTGACGTCAGGGAGACATCAGATCTCGGAAAAATATTAAAAGAAGACGGAAGGATTAAATTTGTAGTACTTAACCTGAAGAATAAGTCAGGGGAAGTAATATCAAATAATGTTTACTGGATATCACCTGATGGTGATTATAAATCCATGAATGAAATGGCTGAGACAAATATTAATGTATCGGCGATCAGGGAAGGAAAAGTAAGGACCGACCGTGTATGGAATTTCAATATAACAAACAGCACAGAAAAAATTGCCTTTTTCATAAGGCCACAGATTATGTCGGCCGGAAAAGAAATACTGCCTTCTTTCTGGTCAGGGAGCTATTTCACCCTTGCCCCGGGTGAAAGTAAGGAGGTAACCGTCTCATGCCCATCATCGGAACTTACTGGGGAATCACCAGTGCTGAAGGTATCGGGGTGGAATGTGCCTGTAACAGAGGTCGGACTCAAAAAGAATTAATACAAGGGGATGTTTTATGCTGACAGCTTTTACAAATGCCATGATTTTCACTGGAAGTGAAACCGTTTCCGGTAAATCGCTTCTTATAAGAAATGACAGAATAGAATCAATCGTCGATCCTGAAACAATACCGGAGGATGCGAAAATTATTGATTGTAAGGATAGGTTCATTTCTGCCGGACTTATTGATCTTCAGATCGCCGGCGGCGGCGGTTACCTTTTTTCAGCTAACCCGGTTTCTGAAGCTTTAAGGGCTATTACTGATGCCATTACCCTGAGCGGTACGACAGGTTTTCTGATAGCAATTCCGACCGACACCCCCGAAGTATATCATGAGGTGATCAGGGTGGTAAAGGAAAACCCTCATCCTGCTGTTCTGGGCCTCCACATTGAGGGACCGTTCATAAGTCCTTTAAGGAGAGGGGCTCATATTAAAGAATTGATAAGAATACCGACAATAGAAGATGTCAAAGCTCTGATTGATGAGGGGAAAGGTGTTGTGAAAATGATGACAGTGGCTCCTGAGGTATGCGAACCCGGGATAATTGAATTATTGAATGAGAATGGAATAGTTGTTGCTGCAGGACACAGCAATGCAACTTTCAGGGAAGCTGTGCAAGGGTTCCGACAGGGAATAAAAACAACTACCCATCTGTTCAATGGCATGTCGCAACTTCATCATCGCAACCCCGGACTGCCTGCAGCTGTATTCGAATCCGGAAATGTGTTTGCCAGCATAATTGCTGATGGAATACATGTCGATTACAGCATGATCTCCATAGCAAAGAAACTTATGAGGGAGAGACTATTTCTTGTTTCTGATGCGGTTGAGGAAAACCTGAGAGGTTCATACTTGCATATACGTCAGAGCGACAGATTCACCTTGCCCGACGGCACTCTGTCAGGATCTCTTCTTACAATGATGAAAGCAGTTAAGAACTGTGTCGAAAATATTTCAATATCTCAGGAAGAGGCCCTCAGGATGGCATCAACTTATCCGGCTGAGGTAATGAATATCCGTGACAAGGGGAAAATATTTCCGGGATATAAAGCCGATCTGGTTGTCTTTGATAAAGATTATAATATTGAACAGGTCTTTGTCAACGGCATAACGGCGTAACGGCTTAATTATGGTCAGGGATATAGTAAAATATGTTAATATCTGTGTTTTCCTTCTGACACTGTTTTCGTGCCGGGACAATCAGAAACATTTTTCTTACATCCATGGGGCAATTGTCAGGGGTGATACAACCACAAAGGAAATTGCACTTGTATTTACCGGCGATGAATTCGGAGATGGCGGTAGTTTTATTTCAGAAACCCTGAATAAAGAAAACATCAACGCTTCATTTTTCCTTACCGGGAATTTTTACAGGAACAGGGAGTTCGAACATTTAATTAAAGAGCTTCAGAAAAACGGGAATTATTTGGGCTCCCACTCCGACAGGCACCTGCTTTACTGTGACTGGGGGAAAAGAGATTGTCTTCTGATCAGTAAGAATGAATTTATGGATGACCTTAATAACTCATTCTCTGAGATGTCCCGGTTCGGAATTGAAAAAGAGGATGCTGTTTAT
>CAZCQC010000051.1:0-2502 GCA_964500155.1 uncultured Rikenellaceae bacterium
CGGTCATCGGCAATCTGGTTGTACATTATCCCGGGAGAAGGATTCATTTTTAACAGCCATTCAAGTCCCCATCTGCTTTCATTCAGAATATCAGGTATTCTGTCCTTTCCGGGTAATCCATTTGCCAGAAAATTATCACCGAATGAGGATGGATTCCCCGAAAAAGCATACAACATCTGAAAGGTGGCATTTGCCGAAGTTGCAACATATTGTAGGTAATCTGCAGCATCATGCCAACCTCCCGTAGCATCAATATGCAACGAATCATCTTTCCCTCCATAAATCACATATCCGTCATGCATGTGGCACGAGTCTTTAACCCATGGATTGAAGCCGCATCTCTGTTGTCTCATATAGTTAAGCAGGAAATCAGCTGTTCCGTTATAAACATCATCTGAGATCCTGAAATCGGGTGAAACGGCATTTCCCGCCTCGATTCTGTAATTTCCCTCTTCTGACAGTTCACTGAAATTAAGTCGGAAGCAGCTTTTAAAAGGAGCCATGGACTCTGACCTGACAATTTTGTTTTTCCCGAAAATTATTTTACCGGAAGCAGCATCGACCAGTCTGAATGATTTCAGGTTTTTATCCCCATATGCAATAAATACAGCAACTTTAGAGTCATTTGTTTTGTAGCCCAGCTGGTTGATCCTAATCCATTCATCGTTCTTTTTCTGGCAGGAGAGGAGCAGAAGTATCGTTGAGTAAAAGAGAATGATTCTCATATGACATTAAATCTTATTTAAGATGTATACTTATTTAATAATCTATCTTATTTGACAATAAATATTATATGCTATAAAGTATCATATACTATTAATTATTATTTGACAATGATTATTAACTGCTAAAAATTATTATTTACCAAGGTTCGTCATTTAACAATTTTCTATAAATGATTAGAATGGTTTTTGTAATGTTTATCATCTGTTAACACTATTCCAGGTTTCTAACTCTTGATCTCCTTTGAATAGCTTCCATCTCAAAAGGAATGTTAAAATTTCTTTAAATTATGAAAATGACGGAATAAATGAAATTAAGCATCTGTCTAAAGGTAGAATAAATAAGAATAAGAAGAAAAACTGAATTCCGGATATTGTTGATTGGCCCCTGGTTTATCTTTTAGTTTTCATGGTTTAATGATTAGTTATCAAATTCTAAGGGATTGAAAATCCGATCAGGTTAATCAGGTTAGTTAGTAGGCATAGTTAGGAGGAAGATCAGGTCAGTCCAGTCAATATACGGGCAGTCTGTCATAAGGCTGCCCGTTTTTTTTAACCAGGGCCCTATATAACATAAGCCTTATTCTGATTGAAGTGTTATTAACGTTATTTCAGGGGGCATCCCGATCCGGAAAGGAATACCGAGAACACCAAGGCCCCTGTTGACAACCAGATATTGTTCCCCTTCCTTATATAGTCCGTTCCAACGGGGGTAAAAATATTGTGCCGGACTCCATCTGAAAGTCTTAGTGAGAATTCCGGCCTGCATTCCGTGAGTATGCCCCGATAAAGTTATATCAATATCAGTTTTAAATGTCACATCTTTATCCCATTGGTTCGGATCGTGCGCAAGCAATATCTTCAAATCAGCCCCGTATATCCCGCTGGAAGCTTTATTCAGATCGCCGTGGATTATTCCCGGGAACGAACCTTTGGTCATGACACCGATCAAGGCTATTCTGGATTCTCCGATATTCACAATTCTGAACTCATTATTAAGTACCTTGTAGCCTGAAGAAGATATGAACTTATTCATCAGCAGTACATTATTGTCTCTGTCAGCCTCTGTAAAATATGGATGATATGTACCGAAATCATGATTGCCCATTACCGAAAAATTACCATACTTTGCTTTTGACTTAGTGAGAATAGTATCAGACCCTCTGAATTCCCGCCAGCCGATGGTTATAAAATCGCCAGTATTGATTAAAAGATCCGGATCCAGTTCATTTATCCTGGCCATTACTTTCTCAAGTACCTCCCGGTGATGGTAAAACGAAGTAACATGCAGATCAGAGATCTGGACTATCTTAAGCCCTTCCAGATCTGGCTTAAGACCTTTGATCTTCACTGTTAGATTTTCCGTTTTGAAATTAAATCTGCCTCTGATTGTACCTCCGGCGATTACCAGAAATATCAGAATTGAAAGTAAAAGCCCTGAATTGGTTAGAATCCTGATATGCCCTCCGGTTTTCTTTCTTGCCAGCCAGCCCGAAAAATGAAAGATTATAAGAAGGATCCGGGGAAAAACAACAGCAACTATCATACCTGAAAGGTTTGTGAGGACCCAGATATTTCCAGGCTCATCAAAGATCCCCCTGTAGGATGATGCCTTGAACCATAATATCCAAAGCCAGATACTTAATACAGCATGAATGGTAATTAAGAAATAATAACTCATCCACGATTTATCGTAAAAATGCTGCCTGATGACAACCAGTGTCAGTATCTCAGTAATTATCAGTATGATGAATAACCCCATTAAAGTATCTTTAATGTG
>CAZCQC010000052.1:0-10307 GCA_964500155.1 uncultured Rikenellaceae bacterium
AATAAGTAATTATCTATATCTGATTTTACATGCCTCTCCCCCTGAATCCCCATCTCCCATGAGAGAGGGGGACATTTTCAGTGTAATAAAAAGTCCCTCCCTCCCGGGGGAGGGATTTAGGGAGAGGTTTATTTAACAGTAATTCTCAATATATTTGTTATCAAAAATACAAAACTAAGTTGAAACAGCTGAACCTTCCGTCATATTACTTCAGGATAACCGGGAAGGAAGGATCAGAAATGATCCTGGATACTTTAAGAAAGAAATATGTGAAACTTACTCCTGAAGAATGGGTGAGGCAGAATTTTGTACAGTACCTCATTCATGAAGGCAAATATCCGCCCGGTCTTATAGGAATAGAAATTATGTTCAGTTTCAATAAAATGAAGAAACGGGTGGACATCCTTGTTCATGACAGGAAGGGTCGTCCTGTGATGATAGTCGAATGTAAATCGCCTGAAATAAATATTTCAGATTTTTATGAGGACAAAGTATATGACCAGATAGGAGGGTATAACCTGGGATTCAAAGTACCATATATAATAGTTACTAATGGTTTGGTAAATTATGCATTCAGGTTCAGTGCCGGGAAGAATCAATATGAGCATATGCTGGAAATACCTTTTTATGAAGATCTTATTGCATGAGAATCATGATAAATGTAACCTGTGCCATTATCAGGAATGAAGAGAATGAAGTTCTGGTTGTTCAGAGGGGTGAAAAAACTGACCATCCTTTCAAGTGGGAATTTCCCGGAGGCAAGCTTAAAGAAAATGAGACGGAAGAGGAGTGCATTATGAGGGAAATAAGGGAGGAGCTCTCATTGGATATAGTTATTTGCAAACGTATCGCCGTTACTGAATATGATTATGACATCAAAAAGATAAGGCTTATTCCATTTGTTTGCGATACACTGGATGAATTGCCATTTCTTTCAGAACATATAGCATATAAATGGATCAATCCGGCTGACCTTAAAAAGGTTGATCTTTCGGAAGCCGATATTATTGTTGCAGATAATTATCTAATGGAAAATGCAACGACAGAAGTTCATGATCCTTTTGTATCAGGCCCGGTTCAAAAATCATATAATGAAGAAGATCTGAGATCGATGATAGGCGATATGATGGGGAGAAGGGAAGCTGAATGGCTCGCGGAATCGGCTGTCGAAAACGAGGAGATTCTAAGAAAGCTGCTTGAATATTCCTTTTCTAAGGATAAAAAGCTTGCTTTCAGGGCATCGTGGACTCTTTCGAAGGTTTATGACAAGTATCCCGATCTGATAGGATCTGATCTTCAGGTATTGATTGGATCTCTTGAGTCACTTGAAAATGAAAGCGTTCAGAGATCATTTCTTAGAATGATCTCGATGAGCGACCTGAATTCGATTAGCCAGAAACAGCAGGTAATCCTGGTGGATCATTGTTTTAAAATGCTTAAGTCGGGCTTTTCGGCAATTGCTGTTAAAGCTTATTCGATGGAGATAATTTACAAACTTGCAATCATCTACCCTGAGCTGGCAAATGAGCTTTCTTCAACCATAAACATGCTACAGGGAGAGGGATCGGCAGGGATTCTTGCCAGGGGTCATATCATACTTAAAAAACTTGCGGGAACTTTTAAAGACCGTTGATCCAGTCTGCCATTATCTTAAGCACTTCCGGAGAAAATGTCTCTTCAATCTCCCCGTATTCAGCAGGTAACCCGGTTTTACAATGCTGAAACAGATGGTTTAATTCCGGCAGTTTTGTCGTTGTAACAAGAGTGTTTCCACCTGATTTCATTGTTTTTCTGATTGCAGTAAGGTTTACATCAGCCGCTACCTGAAGATCTTTTTCTCCATTCAGTGCAAGCACCGGACATTTGACTTTTTTCCAGAAAACTCCAGGGTCGGTTGATATGAAAAATCTGAACCAGTTATATGAAACTGGATTTAAACTGGCATTAAACTGTTTTATAGCCTTGTCAATGTCCTCCGGAGATGTCTTTTCATTAGTTAACAATTTTCTATATTTGGCTGTCATCCTGTCGGCCGCTTTATTATTATCCGGTTCCTTTCTCAGGATTGCGAAAAGTTTTTTATTTATTGAAATACCCTTCCTGATCTGTTTTTCTTCAGCACCGGAAATAATACTGATATCATAATTTTGCTTATGTATAATCTGTTCTCCTGTGACACCTGGTCCTGCAAGGGCGATAATAAATGCAATTCGGTTATCTGATGCAGCAACAATTGGAGCTATCAATCCTCCTTCGCTGTGACCTGCAAGTCCTATCGATTCCGGGTCGATCTCATTCCTTGTTCTGAGATAAATGAATGCGGCTTCCGCATCAGTGGCAAAGTCATCGGAAGTAGTATTGAGTGGACTGCCCTGTGACTGGCCGACACCTCTGTCATCATAGCGAAGCACGGCAATACCGTTCCGCGACAGGTGATCGGCAATGACCCAGAACGGTTTATGTCCCATCAGTTCTTCATTCCTGTTCTGTGAGCCTGACCCGGTTATAAGAATGACAGCGGGAAATGGGCCATCTCCTTCGGGAATTGTCAGTGTGCCTGCCAGATTTATTCCGGCTTTATCATTGGTGAATTTTACATCTTCAGATAAATAAGGGAAAGGAGGTTTTGGTTCCTGGGGCCTGTTAAGGGCGAAAGCTTTCTTTAATTTTGTCAGGTTAAGCGGCATGGTTCTTCCTGCCTGTTTAAGATCACCTTCTATTAATGTATCATTCTTAACTGTACCATTATACTCAGCAAGTAGGAGCGGTGCCTTGATAGAAATTTCGCTTCCCTTAAAAGTTACAGGTCCGACCTTTATGTCCTTTGCACCCTGGTCAGGGCTGTCGAGAGTCGCAGCAAGAGAATCATCCTCAATAACCGAAAGGTTGAAAACAATTCTTAAGGTAACCGAGTTGATTTCGATCTTGCCGAACCAGGATCCGGCCAGAGGATTATGGTCGATCTTATCCTGAGCATGAACATAGCCTGACAGTAATACAGGAATAAGGAGAAATAAAATAACTCTTTTCATGGTTTTAATATTGAATCTCAAAAATACTGATTTAATTTTCTTTTTAAAGAGAACATTAAGAACTTACACTAAGTTACACAGAGATACACAGAGAAAACACAGAGATACACAGAGATACACTGATGTAAAACTCCATGGATCTCTGTGAATCCTCTGTGGCACTCTGTGTAAGTTCTTATTATTACTTCCTTTAACTTTTTGTACTTTTGCAGATCATAATAATGCTTATGCAAGTTATTGATACTTCCGGTCAGCATTGCCCTGCACCACTTATAGCCACAAAACGTGCTTTGAAGGATACCTGCACCGGAGATGCCTTGAAGGTTATCACCGATAATCAGACTTCTTTCAGCAATATTTGCCGCTTTCTGAAAGATAATAAAACAAGGTTTTCGTTTGAAGAATCAAATGGCATCTGGACTCTGACCATAATAAAGCAAACTCCGGACCTTCTAAATGTTGCTCCTGAAGAATACTGTACAACAGAAATCCCTCATTTCTCGAAGGGAGATTTTGTTATTGCATTTACTTCTGACAAGATGGGGGATGGGGATGAAGAGCTTGGTCATCTACTGATGATAAATTTTGTCAGGGCAATAAGGGACCTGGATGTCCTTCCCCGTAAAATGATTTTTTATAACAGGGGGGTGCTTCTTGGTGCAGAAGGATCTCCTGTGATTGATCATCTTAAGGAGATCGAAAAGATGGGAGTCATAATGCTTTTATGTGCTACATGTGCCAAATACTATTTACTTGAGGAAAAGATAAAAATCGGCACTCTGAGCAATATGTTCGAGATAGCCCAGGTTATGTCATCGGCTGACAACATTATAAGGCCATGAAAGTTGATCTTCTTCAGATGATTGAAACCGGAGGGTGTTCCTCCAAAATTTCTCCCCGGCAGTTGGAGGAGTTTCTCAGGTACCTTCCATTGCCTGAAGATCCGAACATCCTTGTTGATATTGACACTCATGATGATGCCGGTGTTTACAGGGTAAATAATGATCTTGCCCTGGTGTTCACCACCGACTTTTTTCCCCCTGTATGCAGTGATCCCTATGAATTCGGCCAGATAGCTGCAGCTAATTCAATAAGTGATGTATATGCAATGGGAGGCACTCCGGTTATCGCACTTAATATAATGATGTTCCCTTCATCCAGGCTTCCGCTTGATGCCTGTGCTGAAATTCTTAAAGGTGGAGCTGATATTGCTTCGGAAGCCGGAGTCAGGATTATCGGAGGTCATACAATTGACGATTTTCCTCCCAAATATGGTCTGGCAGTTATCGGCTATATTCATCCGGAAAAGATCATAACAAATTCCGGGGCGAGGCCAGGGGATCTGCTGATACTTACCAAACCGATTGGCACAGGTGTTATCCTTGCCGGACAGAAAATGAAAATGGCATCTGAGGATGATATTTATATGGCAAAAATGCTTATGAAAACCCTTAACTTTTCCGGGGCTGAAGTGATGAAGAAATATAACTTAAAAGGAGCAACCGATGTTACAGGGTACGGACTTGCGGGTCATGCCCTTAAGATAGCAAAAGCCAGCAAGGTTACAATTGACATGGACCTGGAGAAAGTTCCTCTTATTGGAGATACATACAGGCTTGTCGATGAAGGATGCATACCGGGTGCCGCATTCAGGAACCTGGAATTTGTTGAGAATGATTCTCATTTGACACCAGATCTCAGCTACAATCTGAAAATGATATGTATGGATGCACAAACTTCGGGAGGTTTATTAATGTGCGTCTCGCCGCAGATTTCTGAAGATGTTCTATCTGAACTACATAAAGCGGGACTGGCCCAATCGGCTGTAATTGGAAGGGTTACAGAAAAACGGGAGAAGTATCTGTATTTGGAGAATTAGAATGGTCCGTCTTTTCTTCGTATCCACACCACCTCCCCCCGCCAGTTGGCGGGGTACTCCTCCTCTCAAGAGGAGGAGAAAGTTATAGTCTTGTAAATCAAAGCTTTCCCCTCCTTTTAAGGAGGTGTGTCCCGACTGAAATGTCGGGACGGGGTGGTTAGAATAGTTGTTAATTTACTTTATCTTCTGCTTCTGATCTTATCCTTCTCATTTATCGGATTTGCATCCATCACCCACATCCCGCGGCCATGAGTTGCTATGACTATCATATTATCCCTTGGGTGGATGATAAGATCGTGGACATATGAAAACGGAAGTTTTCCAACCAGGTCCCACTTTTTACCACTATCCTTCGAAACAAATACAGCACCATCAGTTCCGGCGTACAAAATACTTTTGTTGACAGGATCTTCCCTGATAGTATTGACCGGGCCTACAGGAATGTTACCTGATATATCATACCATGTATCTCCAAAATCATCTGATTTCCAGATGTAAACCTGAAAATCATCATCCCTTCGCCCGGTCTGGGTCATGTAAACAGTACCAATATCATATTTTGAAGCGGTGATCCGGGAGACAAATTTCTTTGGAACCGCCCCATTCCCGATTTCTGTCCAGTTTTTCCCTCCGTCTTTTGTCCTCCATAAGCGGCCATCATCTGTTCCCGCGTAAAGAAGTCCGTATCGGAGTGGCGACTCATCAAAAACCGAAATTGTCTGGTAGCTGATATCTCCCATCTTAGAAGGATCATTAAAGGAAAGATCGGGACTTATGAAATCCCATGTATTTCCCCTATCAGGCGACCTCATAAGGTATTGCATCCCATGGTAAATAATTTCCGGATTATGAGGCGATACAAGCGAGGGAGCAACCCATTCACCCCTTAACTGAGTTTCACCGGGAAGCAAATTCGGCAAAAGATCTTTATAGTTTTGAGGATATTTGTCGAGTTCCGCCCGTCCAAGCTGACCATAAAATCCACTTGCATACATAGTGTTATTGTCTTCCGGGTTTATAGTGTGCGACGTTCCTTCACCACCGATTGTTTCTGCAAAAGGTTTTACAGGAACTTTGTCGCGTCCCCCTGAGAGATCCACCTCACCGATATAACTTCCATGATCCTGTATGGATCCAAAAACCCTGAATGGAGTGCTGAAATCATATCCCAGATTAAAGAACTGAATCAGAGGAAGTTGTTCAATCGGGAATTTCCATGTTTGTCCTTTGTCATATGAAATGCCCAATCCTCCATCCTGCACATTAAGGAGGTAATTTGAATTTGCCGGATCGATCCATAAACCATGATGGTCGACATGAGGACCGCGAAGAGATTTAAATGTCTTGCCTCCGTCGGTCGACTGGTTAAGCATGAGACCCATTGTATATACAGTATTCTCATCGTTAGGGTCTACCCTGATCTGTCCGAACACCCATCCATAAGTCGCTGAATGTCTTTCCATAAATGTTTTTTGATCCTGCGTAAGTCCGCTTACCTGGTTCCAGGTTTCACCCGCATTATCTGACCGGTAGACAGTCGCTCCTTTGATTACATCTTTCCTCTGGCGGCCATACGAATCCTTTTCACCCAGCTTTGCTGGGTAGGCAACTTCATAATTATCAATATAGGCATAAAGGACCCTCGGATTTGTACGGGCAATATCGATCCCAATCCTTCCGAGCCTGTTGGGTGCGGGAAGTCCGCTGATTATCTTCTTCCAGTTCTTACCTGCATCGGTCGATTTCCAAATCCCGCAGTTTTTTGTTGCCTCTGAAGTTCTTGGATCATTCCATTTCAGCCTTATACGTTCCCATGTTGTACAATAGAGGGTGTTTGGATCCTTAGGATCGAGGACCAGGTCATAAGCACCCGTATTTTCGTCAATATAAAGAGTCTTTGTCCAGGTTTTTCCACCATCAACAGTCTTAAAGAGTCCACGCTCTTCATTTGGCGTCCACTCATGTCCTGTGGCAGCGACGTATACAACATTTGAATTTTTCGGATTGATCCGGATACGTCCGGTAGTAAAAGTATTTTCAAGTCCCATCAATTTCCATGATTTGCCTCCGTCGGTTGTTTTGAAAATCCCGCAACCGGCGTTTGAACTTCTGAATATGTTAGCTTCGCCGGTCCCTGCCCAGACAATATCCGGATTATTCGGATCTATTGCAATGTCCCCGATCGATGCAGTCGGCATTTCTTCGAAAACAGGTTCAAAGGTTGTTCCTTCATTTGTTGATTTCCAGACACCTCCGGTTGCGGAACCGATCCAGATTGTATAATTGCTCCCATGAGGTGACACTGCTTCAACATCAGTACAACGACCGCTGATATTTGCCGGACCTATGAACTGCCACTTAAGATCCTTAAATGGTGAGGATTGTACCATTTCTGCCTGCTTCTCAAACAGGGCGGCTTTCTCTTTCCCGCTTAAGATGGGAGCTTTGACCTGAGCATAAATAGAAGTTGATACAAATAGAATAAAGATTATTACGGACAAAAATCTTAGTGGTAGGGTAGATTTAAAGGTCATAATTTGGTTTGATTATAGTTTTTCTAATAAATATGCCCCCAACCCCCTAAAGGGGGCTTTCTAGCTATAGGTTAAGCCCCCCTTTAGGGGGGATGGGGGGCTTTTTAATTTCAAAAGTTTCTGAAAATTTAACTCTTTTTAATCAAAGACCGTTTCAAATAATTCATGTTTCTTTGCCTCGAAGCATAATTCTATCTGTTCCCTTGTATTTCTTTCGTTTGATAGAGGCGGCAGGGAATCGATCGGGAAGAAACCTGCTTCGAGTGTCTCGGTATTAGCCGAAAAGCTGTTCTCAATTAATTCGCACTCAACAAAGATCTTATAGATGGTATGGGGATAAGGGAAATTATAATGTTTATCGGCCTGATGTATAATAATTACCCTTCTCGGCTTTATGTGTGCACCTGCCTCTTCGAGGCACTCCCTGACTGCTGATTCGCTGACAGAAGTATTTACATCAGCCCAGCCACCGGGGAGTGACCATGCTCCATCTATTTTCTCTCTGACCATCAGTATTTTGTTGTCTTTAAAAACGGATGCCCTGACGTCAACTTTAGGGGTCTGATATCCTGTCCCGGAAGCAAACAGATCCCTGATTTTTTTATGGCTTATTCCGGTGTACTCGTGGATTATTTCAACCGAAAGTGTCCTGATCTGCTGATATCGGTCAAGATCGTACTGGTTTTCCCCGAATGTTAACCCTGCCTGTGCTATTGACTGAAGTCTGGCTGCCCATTCAAGCCACTTTTCTTTCATATAAACTTTGCTTGGTCCAAGGATAAATATAGTTATTTAATAAGTCGTACCTTTGATTGCAAACAATAAAAATAAGCCTTAAAAATAGAAGTAGATGAAAACAAGCAGAATCCTTTCAGTATTCATTCTATCTGTATCAGTCTCAACTCATCTTATCGGTCAGGAGTATAAATACCTGGATAACAAGGCTGGAATAAATGAGATCACTACCACTAATGGTATCGATAAAACTGTGACTGTAAAAGTTATTTATGACAATTACGTCCATGAAAATAACCTTAAGTCAGATTGGGGTTATTCAATAATCATTGAAGGACTGGAGAAGGAAATACTCTTTGATGCAGGGACAAGACCAGATATTTTTGAATTCAATTTTACGAAGATGAGTCTTAACGCGAACAAGGTTGAAATGATTGTTTTCTCACATGAACATGGAGATCATACTGAAGGATTACCTGCCTTTACCGCGATGAAGAAGAATATTCCTGTTTTGATACCGACTTCATTTTCAGATGGATTTAAGAAAAAAATGATCACTTCCGGACTTATACCTGTATTGGTACGGGATGCAGCAAAAATATGTGATAATCTTTATACATCAGGGGAATTCATATATCAGATCCCAGAGCAGACACTGGTCCTTAATACCCGGAATGGCCTTGTTGTGATGACTGGCTGTTCACATCCCGGGATAGTTATGATGCTAAAACAGATTAAATCAGTTTTCAACAAGAATATTTACATGGTTTTTGGCGGATTTCATCTGATGGATAAATCTGAAAAAGAGATGGAAGAAATTATATCTGAATTGAAATCCATTGGAGTCATAAAATGCGGAGCCACACATTGTACAGGTGAAAAACAGATTAAATTGATCAAAGAATCATTCGGTGCAAATTTTGTTGAACTCGGAGCAGGCAACTCTATTGTGATAAACTAAAAGGCTTTGAAAATATAAACTGCGATAATTAATATCCGTATAGTTTCCTGAAAAAATAAAATTCTTTTGCAATGCCATGGTTATAAATCCATTTTAACCGCAAAGCACGCTAAGTTATCGCAAAGTACACAAAGAAATAATGTTTAAACGCTCTTTGCGTACCAATAGCTATCAGTATTTGATTATCCCGGGTACTCGGGACGGCGACCATAGCGGACATGGATTTTATTTTAAACATTTTTAGGAAAGGTCACATAAAATATCATGACACAACAATCATGAAATTGTAACAATAACTTAACATTAAAAGAATATCTAATTGATCCGGAGTTGTTAATTTCGAAATTGCAAAAAAGTGCTTTGTTTTGAATATAACTATTTGAAACTAACCATTAAACAAATTTACGGCATCTCTTCTGCACTATTATATCATCGGATTTAGTATGACATTTTTATACGTAATTATAGCCCTTGTTCTTATTTTTGACTTTATAAACGGATTTCACGATTCGGCCAATTCAATTGCTACTGTAGTCTCTACAAAAGTCCTTTCGCCGATTGCTGCTGTAGGTCTGGCAGCAACATTCAATTTTGTTGCTTTCCTGGTCTTTCCACTTTCAGTTGCCAAAACAATCGGGACTAATGTCATTGATGCCGATATAGTCACCTTAAATTTAATCGCTGCTGCCGTTACTGCCGCAATAGTATGGAATCTTATAACCTGGTGGTGGGGACTTCCCTCAAGTTCATCCCATACACTTGTTGGCGGGTTGGTAGGAGCAGCAATTGCCGGAAGCGGATTTGGATCTGTTATTTATTCAGGGGTGCTGAAAATAGGAGTGTTTATAATTGTTGCCCCCCTTCTGGGAATGGTAATGTCTTATATCATCTCGGTAATTGTCCTTCACATTGTGAAAAACCATTCGCCTTTTGGAATTGACAAGCATTTCCGGAGATTACAATTACTGTCTGCTTCAGCTTTCAGCCTGGGGCACGGAGGCAATGATGCCCAAAAATCGATGGGGATTATCTGGGTGGCATTGTTTGCTGTTGGCAAGGTTCCAAAGGATTCTGATCCTGCCTTATGGATTGTGTTGTCTTGTCACGCTGCCATTGCATTGGGTACTCTGTTCGGAGGATGGAGAATTGTAAAAACAATGGGGCAG
>CAZCQC010000053.1:0-4449 GCA_964500155.1 uncultured Rikenellaceae bacterium
CAGGAGAGGTTTGAATGGTTTATCGAAAAGAGCGTTGAGATCGGAGTTGATGAGATCACACCTGTTATATGCAGGAACACTGAAAAGACCGGAATAAAAAGGGACCGCATCAACAATATAATTATTTCGGCAATGAAGCAGTCATTAAAGGCATTCATGCCTTCCTTTAATGAGCCGGTAACTTTCAGTGAATTTATTGATACGGATCACAAAGGAATAAAAATGATTGCCAGCTGTAATCCGCACAATGAGAGGAAAAAGATTGACGAGGTTTATGAGAAAAACAGCGATGCCATTGTCCTGATCGGTCCTGAAGGTGATTTCACCGGGGAAGAGCTTAACCATGCTTTCATTAACGGTTACAGGCCAGTTCATCTGGGAACGAGCAGGTTAAGAACAGAAACAGCAGGCATTGCTGCCTGCTATTCCGTCTATTTCATAAATCAATAATAAGCCCCTAAATCCCCTCCAGCTAGCGGGTACTTATAAAATCTACCGCACAAATACCCCCTTCAGGGGGAAGGGGGCAAGTTCTCCTCTCCCTCAATCCCCGCTTCCCTGTTTCCTTTGTACCTTCCTGCTTTGCGTAGCGCATCATCGAGAATGAATTCGATCTGACCATTGGTGCTCCGGAACTCATCAGCAGCCCACTTCTCCAAAGCTTTAAGCTTCTTAGGATCAAGCCTGAGTAATATGGTTTTTCTTTCACCCATATCAGGAATGTAAAGTACCTGTATTTACAACGGGTGTGGCGTCCTTATCACCGCACAGAACAACCATCAGGTTGCTGACCATTGCGGCTTTTTTATCTTCGTCGAGTTCTACAATATTCTTATCCGACAGCTGTTCAAGAGCCATCTGCACCATTGAAACTGCTCCCTCAACTATTTTGAATCGCGCCGCAACCACAGCTGTTGCCTGCTGCCTTCTGAGCATAGCATTTGCGATTTCTTCGGCATATGCAATGTAATTGATCCTTGCTTCAATCACTTCAATCCCTGCAATAACAAGACGCTCCCTGATTTCCCTCTCCAGCTCATCATTGACTTCTTCGCCTCCGCTGCGCAAAGTCATTACCGCTTCATGATCCTCAAGATTGTCATAAGGATAGAGACCGGCCAGCTTTCGAAGGGCTGCATCGCTCTGTACAAGAACAAAATGCTGGTAATCATCAACCTCAAAAGCAGCCTTATAAGTTTCGGATACTCTCCATACCAATACAAATCCTATCTTAATAGGATTCCCGATCTTGTCATTGACCTTGATCGGTTCACTGTCGAAATTACGGGCTCTCAGGGATAATCTCCTCTTTATAAAAAACGGATTTACCCAGAAGAAACCGTTCTCTCTGATGGTACCCCTGTAAGCTCCGAACAGGACCATTACACATGAACCGTTAGGGTAAACAATCGTAAGACCAATGACTGTAAAAACGAATAGCAGGGTAAGTAAAAACCCCAGCCATAAAATTTGATAATAAAATCCTGCAATAGCTCCGCCAAGAAGCAAAATAGCCACCAGCACAGCAAGGTACCCGGATACAGGCTTAACAGCAAATTCTTGTTTCATAGTATTTGATATAATTTTAATATCTTTTTGATATCACTATGATATCATATTGATATCACAAAGATATCATATTATTTTAAATACAATACTTTTTTGGAGATTTTTTTTTAAAAATGATTAAGATTGTGCGTAAAGTCAGTAATAACTGAATAAGTATATGGGAAAAAGATTCCTCGCTAACGCTCGGAATGACATAATTCTATCTGAAACATGGAAGAGGGGTGGTGTCTGTTTAAAAAAAAACACAGGAAATATTTCCTGTGTTTGCTGATTTTTTTCAGTTCATCTGCCTGACCCGCTCAATAAGTCGTCTTGTCAGTCTTTTCTTAGGAACAGGGTTCAACTGTCCCAGGAGGTTTATCACATCACTGAATTCCTGGTAGAGACCGAATGCATCTTCATAAATGTCTACGTTGTCAACCTGAATTTCGTGATATGAAAGAAAAGGAGTAGAAGTTAATGCCATAGGCGTATTTATAAATATTTATATAAAAACGGCCTATGGCAAAAAAAATTGTACTGAACTTAGTTAAATGTCAGACTGATTTTTGCCTCTTCCATCATTTTCCTCATATTAATGAGGGCATATCTCATTCTGCCAAGGGCTGTATTTATACTTACATCAGTTATATCTGCTATTTCCTTAAAGCTCAAACCTGAATAATGACGCAGAATTACAACTTCTCTCTGGTCATCAGGTAACTGGCTTATAAGTTTCCTGATATCCTTCTGTATCTGTCTTTTAATAAGATGATCTTCAATATTGTCTTCTGCAAGCTTTTTCGAATTGAAAAGGTCAGATTCATAATCGTCATTCGAAACAGTGTTAAGCTGTTTAACCCTGCGAAAATGATCGATAATCAGGTTATGGGCAATACGCATCACCCAGGAAATGAATTTTCCGTTGTCGTAGTATTTACCTGACTTTACCGACTGGATCACTTTCAGGAATGTATCCTGGAACAGATCTTCAGCAAGTGCCTGGTCGCGTATATATAGACTTATGTACGCGAATACTTTGTTCTTATGACGACGGATTAGTTCTTCGAAGCAGGACTGCTCACCTTTTACGAACTGTTCGATAAGTTCGTAATCGGACATTGTTTTCTTCATAGCTCTCTCTTTAATTTAAAATGAATCAAGAGTAGAGTTGTTGAATAGGCAGTCTGTTTTTAATTGTTAATAGATTTGCAAAGAAAAATGAATTTTTCTGATTTCAAAATATTTCTTTTGATTTTTTTAGAAAATTTGGTCAAAATCTGGTTATTTAGATTCATTCTAATTAAATAGCGGAGCAATATTTAGGTTAATTCAGGGTCGCTAAAAAGTCTTTCTTAACCGCAAAGCACGCTAAGTTAATGCAAAGTAAGCTAAGTAAAAATAATTAAATTTCAGACCTTGGCAAACTTTGCGCAGAATCTTTGCGATCTTTGCGGTAAATTCTTCGATATTCTTCAATCAACTGATGTTAACAGGGGATATAATTACAGAAAAAGTAATGGACGGGTATATAGAAATCAAGGGAGCGAGGGTACATAATCTTAAAAATGTAAGTCTGAGAATTCCAAGAAATAAGCTTATAGTTATTACAGGCGTTTCAGGATCGGGGAAATCATCTCTTGCTTTTGATACTATTTATGCAGAGGGTCAGAGGAGATATGTAGAAAGCCTTTCGTCATATGCCAGGCAGTTTCTTGGACGAATGAACAAACCCGAAGTTGACTTCATAAATGGAATCCCTCCTGCTATTGCCATTGAACAGAGAGTAAACTCCCGAAATCCACGCTCAACAGTCGGAACATCGACTGAGATTCATGATTATCTGAGGCTTCTGTTTGCAAGGATTGGCAGGACTTTTTCCCCTGTTTCAGGAAAAGAGGTTAAGAAGCATAGTGCCGATGACCTGGTAAACTTTCTTGCCACATTGTCCGACGGAACAAAAGTGACTATTGCCGCGCCAGGGGAAATTCCTGTGAACTTTAAGATTTCTGAGTATTTTTCATTTCTTGTCAAGCAGGGGTTCAACCGGATTGAGCTGGATGGTGAGCTCATAAGGATTGACGGAACCGGATCAGAAAATGATTTCAAGGCGGGTCAGAAGATCAATATTGTTATCGACAGGCTTGTGATAAGCCACGATGCTGATAATTTAAGCCGGTCAGCAGAGTCGGCTGCCATAGCATTTCAAACAGGGAAAGGACATTGCCAGGCTATAGTTCATTCTGAAGAAGGAATCAGGCGTGAATATTTCTCAAATAAATTTGAAGAAGATGGAATTGAGTTTGAGGAACCTAACGAATATTTTTTCAGTTTTAATAACCCGATTGGCGCCTGTCCTGTTTGCGAAGGGTATGGCAAGATAATTGGCATTGACGAAAGTCTGGTGATCCCTGATCAAAACCTTTCGGTATACCAGGATGCAATTGCATGCTGGCGTGGTGATTCAATGAAAAAATGGAAGGAGCGTCTGGTCTCTGGTGCTGAAATGTTTGATTTTCCGATTCACAAACCCTATTTCCAGCTTACTGACGAACAAAAACAAATCATCTGGAAAGGGAACAGGTATTTTTACGGGTTAAACAGGTTTTTTGAGCATCTTGAAGAGAAAAAATACAAGATTCAGTACAGAGTACTCTTAAGCAGGTATCGTGGCAAAACAATCTGCCCGGAATGCAAAGGAACGCGGCTGAAAAAGGAGACCTCTTATGTCAGTGTTGCCGGAACAACGATCCAGGAGCTCGTTTCACTTCCGGTATCCTCTGTTTTCAGTTTCTTAAGTGAAATTGTTCTTAACGGGCCGGATATGGAGATCGCCGAACGCCTTCTCAAAGAAATTATCCAGAGACTCAAATTTCTCATTGATGTCGGTCTCCCCTACCT
>CAZCQC010000054.1:0-14117 GCA_964500155.1 uncultured Rikenellaceae bacterium
AGGCGTGTATAGGCTCCGATGCAGCTTATATCGGTATGATCGGAAGCAAAACAAAGGTTGCACTGATGCACAGGGAGTTTATAGATAATGGTTGGGCTACGGAAGATCAATGGGAGAAAGTTTTTGCACCAATCGGATTGGATATCAGATCTAAAACTGTTGAAGAAATTGCAGTCAGCATTGCCGCACAACTTGTGCAAGTAAAGAACAACAAACAACCTCTGCGAAACTCAGCGGGATTTTAATCAGCGAACCTCTGCGAGAGACTAAGAATTTCTCGCAGATTAACGCAGAGTTTTACGCAGAGTTGCGCAGATTAATGATCTCATTTTATGAATAAAATCTATGCGATAATACTTGCAGCCGGTGAATCAAAAAGGATGAAAGTGCCGAAGATGCTTCTTCACTTTAATGGAAAAACCATGATAGAAAAGGTCATTGAAAATGTGATCAGATCGGAAGTTTTTCGTACATTGGTAGTGCTTGGATCATACAGGGATGAAATTCTTGGATCAATAAGTCATTTGCCGGTAGATCACTGTTATAATGAGAATTATAGCGAGGGTATGCTATCTTCGGTTCAGTGCGGATTTAAAAACCTTCCTGCAGATTTTGAAGCAGCTCTTGTTTTTCCAGGTGATCAGCCTTTTATTGAACCTGAGGTTATTAACCTGATTATTAAGTCATACAGGGAAACCCGGAAAGGGATAATAATACCGGTGTATAACAGGAAAAGAGGTCACCCCTTGCTGATCGGCAGTAGGTACAGGGATGAAATAAATATCCTGGAGGAGAATGTAGGATTACGGTCGCTCTCAAAATTGCATCATGACGATGTTTTTGAGGTGAATACCAATTCCCCGGGAATTTTAAAGGATTTTGACACAAAAGAAGACTATCTGAATGAACTAAATAAATAACAGTAAAAATGGAAGAGAAAATCAGGTTCACTCTTAACGGTAAAAAGACCGAAATAACAACTGATCCCAATCAGACACTACTATGGGTGTTAAGGAATCAGCTGGGATTGACCGGGACAAAGTATGGATGCGGAACAGGATTTTGCGGGGCATGCACTGTTCTTATCAACAGGGAACCCTCCAGGTCGTGCACACTTCCGGTGAGCGATGTTGCCGGCAAGAATGTAATAACCATTGAGGGTCTCTCGCTCAACGGGAAGCTTCATCCGGTACAGCAGGCTTTTATCGATCACGATGCCCTTCAATGCGGCTATTGTACTCCCGGGATGATTATGACTGCCGCCGCAATGCTTATAAAAAATCCATCACTGACAAGACAGGAGGTCATTGACGGACTGGAAAATAACCTGTGCAGATGCGGTGCACATACAAGAATAATTGATGCAGTGGAAACTGCAGCCAGAGAAATGAAAGGAGGGAAATAACCATGAAAAAATATGATACAAAAACACAGGAAGGATCCGGAACAGAATTCAGCAATGGAATGAAGAGAAGAAGCTTTGTAAAATTGCTGGGCGGCGGGATTTTCATATTCTTTCAACCCTGGGATATGTTTAATCTCTCTGATTTAGCGATTCCCCAGGGTAGAAGCCTGACAAAAGACTATAATGCCTTCCTGCAGATTGCTGAGGACGGAACTGTAAGTTGCTTTACCGGAAAGATCGAGATGGGGCAGGGAGTGATAACCTCATTGGCACAAATGATGGCTGATGAGCTAAACATTCCTCTGGAAAAAGTGAAAATGGTGATGGGCGACACGGACCTGTGTCCATATGATGCGGGCACATGGGGTTCGCAAACAACCCAGACTTTCGGTCCGGCTATGAGGGCTGCTGCTGCTGAAGCAAGAAGCGTCCTTACTGATCTTGCTGCAGCAAAGCTTGGTGTCCCGGCTGCACAGCTTGAGGTTAAGGATGGATTTATTGTTGATACAAGGAATCCCAGGAATAGTGTAAGCTATGCATCACTGGCAAAAGGTAAAAAACTGGAAAGATATCTCGATGTCAAGCCACCTGCCGAAGAATATTCAAAATTCACTTATGTGGGTAAATCCTATAAACACAGCGATGCCAGGTTAAAAGTTACAGGACAGGCAAAATATACAGGTGACCTGAAGATTCCGGGAATGGTATTTGCGAGGATTCTAAGGCCGCCGTCACATGGTGCCAGGCTTTCATCAGTTGATCTATCGGGAGCTGAATCAATACCAGGCACTCAGGTTGTTCGCGATGGTGATTTTATAGCTGTACTGAATGAAAACCGTGACCGGGCGGACGAAGCTGTTGTGAAAATAAAAGCTGAATACACTTTCGATGAGCTGAAAGTCAATGATAAAAATATGTATGATCGCATGGTAGGTGCCGATTCAAGGGTCAATGTAATGAGAACCAGTGGAGATTTGGAAGCCGGCAGCCAACTCTCAGACAAAATATTTGAATCGGAGTTTCGTGATCCATATCTTGCACACACTTCTATTGAGACACATACTGCACTGGCAAAACTGGATGGAGATAAAATGACTGTTTGGGCGGCAACTCAATCTCCGTTCGGGCTTCAGGATAGCATCTCACGTGAGCTGGGATTCCCTCTTGAAAAGGTAAGGGTTATTACTCCATTTGTGGGGGGAGGTTTCGGAGGTAAAGCTCCGGCTCAGCAAGGTGTGGAAGCTGCCAGACTTGCAAAGCTGAGCGGAAAACCGGTAATGGTTGCATGGACACGTGATGAAGAATTCTTTTATGATACTTTTCATCCGGCAGGAGTGATAAGGATCAGATCAGGTATTGATAAATCAGGCCTGATAAAATTATGGGATTATAATTTATACTACGGAGGTTCCAGAGGCTCCGACACCATCTATGATGTACCAAATGCCAGGACAGCAAGCTACAGCCAAAATATGAATTCAACTGCCATACATCCGTTTGGAACCGGAGCCTGGCGTGCGCCGAACAACAATGCAAATACCTTTGCCCGGGAATCTCAGATAGATATAATGGCTTCAGAGGCAGGAATCGATCCATTGGAATTTCGTCTTAAAAATCTGAAGGATGAGAAGATGATCGCCTGCTGGAAAGCTGTTGCTGATAAATTCGGTTATGTTCCCGGGAAAGCCCCGGGCGGAAGAGGGATTGGTATGGCATGCGGTACGGATGCAGGGACATGGGTAGCTATGATCGCAGAGATCAAAATTGATAAGTCAACAGGTAAAGTTAAAGTTGTACGCGTCGCATGTGCACAGGATATGGGATTATGCGTAAATCCCCAGGGTGCGTTGATCCAGATGGAAGGTTGTATTCAGATGGGGCTTGGCTATACACTCACCGAAGAAATCATGTTCGAAGGAGGGAACATTAAAAACCGTGGTTTTGACACGTATGAAATTCCTCGTTTCTCCTGGACTCCAAAGATGGATTGCGTAATTCTTGAACGAAAGGATAAACCGCCGAAAGGAGGAGGCGAACCAGCCATAATAACAGTTGGTGCAGCCGTGGGAAATGCAATTTTTGATGCAACAGGTGCCAGGCTCTACAGAATGCCAATGACACCGGCCAGAATACTGGAAGCAATGAAGAAGGCCTAAAGGTAAATGGTACGAGGTATGAGGTTCGGGGAAGAAAAAATCCCCCATTGAAGGGGGCCGATCGTTTATAAATTGCCCAGTGGGCAATTTTAGGGAGGAGCCAGTTTGCAGGGTAGATTTTGTGGTGGTGGGAGGGGGATGTAATCTTTTCTAATAAATAAATAAAAACAACAACGGCAGTATTATCCCGATAGCTGTCAGTATAGCTCCCCTCCGGGTGATCCCGTTTTTACCTTTTACAAGGAACAGCCCTGTGACAGTGACCAGAATCAGGGAAATACAGTAAATATCGCTGAAGTACTTCCACCATCTGCCGGGATTGTAATGCAGAAAGTTCAGCTGGTAGAAAAGAGGTCTCTTGGTTATTCTTTCTATGGTCCCCTCACCGGTATCTGTATTGATCCTTACAGAGCCTCCTTCAACAAATATTGTAAGAATTTTCCCCGACGGAAAATACCAGGTCTTGTATTCAGGCGCACCAGGGATATTTTTCAGAATTTCAAGTGCGGTTTCTTTATTGAGAGTTTCCCTTGTGATTTTAACATCGGTCTTAAATCCGGAGTTTTGTATAATATAATTCGGATTCCAGTCATGCTTATGATTCAGGGCAATTCCTGAGATGGCATAAATTATTGTAAGTCCGGCAATAAGGTACCCTATATCGCGATGAGTTACCCTTTTGAATCTGGCAATGTTCATAGAGATGAAATTGAAAAAGAGGCTGAATAAGTAACCTCTTTCTTGATTTACCCCTAAATCCCCGCCAGATGGCGGGGACTTAAGGAATTGTTAAATTGTAAAAGCCCCCCTTGGGGGGTTGGGGGTAATTTCCTGGCTACTTAACGACAGAATGTTTGTTATAGACCATCATAAGATCCGACAGAACCGGCTGTGAGGCAAGCGCTTTTGAAGTTTCGCAAGTATCCGCACCTGCAATTTTAGCCATTCCTTCACCTTCCTTCATTCCATCACCCTGAGGCGTCCCTTCTCCTTCTGTCATAGCTGCAACAACTGGCTGAGTAAGTGTACCTTCAACTACTATTTCACTCCCAAGCAATTCCATCGGAAACTTCGGCATTTCTTCGCCTGCCTGCACATATAGCCTGACATCAGGATTTTCACCGGTGATAAATAATTTCTTACCGCTATGAGTGCAAACATGAACAACTTTGCCTTCAACGCTTATGTTCTTTCCGACATAAGCCATGGGATCTGATATCAGTGAAGCAAATTCAACCTTTACAGTTTCTGAACCGGAACCACTTAAAGGAACCCCTTTCTTATCTTTATTGCCACAGGATAGTACTAATAACGCAATAATTGACAGCGAAATAATCTTTTTTACCATATCTCTTATTTGTTTTAAATTATATTTTGTTTTAAAAGTTCAGCAAGATATGAAAAAACTTCAAATCAGCCAACTGTCATTATCAAAGTTCCCATCCCTGACGGTATTCCCTTGTCAGATACTTATTTGCGTCAGGAAGATTTGTTATTTTCATACTCGCAGAATCATATTCAATTCTCTTTCCTGCCCTGAGAGCAATGGCACCCAGGTTTATAGTCTCGGTTACAGGTCCGGCAAGAAGGAAGCTTCCTGGTGTCTGGGTCTTATTTCTGAAAGCATTGATCCAAACCTCATCGCCTCTGTAACCTTCCTCTGCTTTTACCTCCTCTTTCGCAAGGAAATTCATTTTGGTTTCAGGTACAAGAACGGGATTCTCGCCTCTGAACCCGGCGATTATCTTTCCTTTGTCACCGACAAACATCATTCCTTCGCGTTGAAATGATTTACCGGCGGCTCTGAGTTCATCCGGTACAAAAGGTCTCATCCCCCCGTCGTACCAGTAAAGTTCAAAAGGAGGAAGTTCAGCCTGCCCGGGAAACTGGAACCGGATCATGCAGGATAATGGAAATGCAACATTATTTTCAACCCCGACTGATACATTATCACGAAGAGTGCAGGTAGTTGTTGCATATGCCTCTGCACTAATGGCAGGGGTGCCAATATTGAAAGCGAGGAAAAGCGGGAACAGGCTGTAATGTCCCATGTCTGCAATACTTCCTCCTCCAAAGTCATACCATCCGCGGAAGACCGCATGAGTGAAACTTGGATGATATGGCCGGTCAGGAACCGGACCAAGCCACAATGACCAGTCTAATCCTTTAGGCACCGGCGGCTTGTCGGCAGGTATTGCCTGCCATTGCGGCCACATAGGTCTGTTGGACCAGTTGTGTATCTCCTTTAATGTTCCTATGAATCCGGCGTTGATCCAGTTCTTTATCACGTCATAGCCAGGTCTTTTGCTCCAGGCCAGGAGATGGGTGCTTAGTCCGGTTTTTCTGGCAGTGTCGATTGTTAGTTTTCCTTCGGATATCCTGTTAGCTATCGGCTTGTGTGTAACCACATGCATTCCTTTTTTCATTGATGCAATCGCTACTGTTGCATGAAGATGATCGGGAGTCATTATTTTAATTGCATCAATGTCCTTTTCTTTCTCAAGCAATTCTCTGAAATCAGCATATGAGGAGCACCCCTTGTAACCGGTGGAATCCTTTGATTTAGCATAATACTTGTTTATAAATTCCTGTCCAATATCTCTTCCTCCCGGGATTCCTTTTAAATTTTCTCCCCAGGTTTTATCTCCCAGAGCATTCCTGATGCTGTTCCTGACATCGTTAAGGGACCAGTCGACATAGTCAGTTGTAAACTTGTTCGGATCTGCAACTGCAACGATCTGGAGGTTAGGATTTGCAATCAGTCCTGTCATTTCTCTCATTCCCTGGGTACCGCATCCTATGTATCCAAGTGTTAATTTGTCGCTCGGAGCAACATAACCAGAACCACCAAGAACTTGTCTCGGAACGATCGTAATTGCCAGGGAAGCTGTTGCTGCAGATCCCAGGAATTTACGCCGGTTGATTTTTTTTGAAGTTTGCATTTCTGAATAATTAAATATGGTTAGAAAGGAGTTTAAATTTACCTGTTATAAGGTAACATATGTAATTTATCAAATTTAAGTAAATGACTTGATTAAATCTATCTTAGTCCATATGATTTTTCACTGCATTTTGTCAGTAAGGGGCCATCTTTCCTTAATTGAAGCTTCTTAACCCTACCTCCATCTCCTCCCCTTAAGCATAAGGGAAGGAGTGAAATTAGATAATATCAAAGTTTTACACCCTTCCCCTTAACTTTTAGGAGGGCCGAGCGTTAAAAAAATGCCCTGTGGGCAATTTTAACGATGGAGCCAGCTTGAAGGGAAGGGATTGGGTTAGGATTCAAAAACCAGGAAGCAGGTAATGTTAAAAATTGTGAAAAGACTAAATCCGGATATCTTTATAGAAGATGTTATAAAATGGAATATTTACCTTTGATTAATTGTCTATTAATACAAACCAATAAAATTCTAATGAAAATGAAGAAAAATTTTACAATGCAAATAGTGTCTTTTGCAGTTCTTTTTGCTTTTCTATTCATGCCACTGGCTTTAAATGCTCAGGGATCGAAAGCTAATTTTGCTGGAAAATGGGCATTTAATGCCACTAAAAGCAACATGGGTGAAGCTCCTCAGGGAGGCCAGGGTGGAGGTATGAGAATGGGCGGCGGTGACTTTACTGCAACCCAGGAAGCCAATCTTTTAACTGTTGAGAGTACACGTACCGGTCAGGATGGCCAGGCAGTGACTACTACTAGCAAGTATACTCTCGACGGGAAAGTGAGTGTAAATACTACAGCCAGAGGCGAAAGCAAATCAACTGCCACCTGGTCAGCTGACGGTAAATCACTTACTATCGTTACTACGAGGACATTCGAGCGCGACGGACAATCGACAGAAATGAAAACTACTGAGGTTTGGAGTCTTACAAATCCGACAACACTGTCAAGAGTAAGCACAATGACTACTCCCAATGGTGAACGTAAAACTACTATGGTTTACGATAAGAAATAATTCGGAAGAGTAATTACCCTGTTTTAAACCGCAAAGCGTTGTAAGCTTTGCGGTTTTTTTTGTACATTAGCTTAAAAGTCCACCACCTCCCCCCAGATCCGCCAGCTGGCGGACAGGGGTACTCCTCCTCATAAAGGAGGAGAAAGTTAATACATTGTAAACCTTCACTTTAAGACACTTATGGTGCAGTCTCATTAAACTCTAATAATATCCTTATAATAATTATATATTATCTGTAAATTGTAATACTATATAAATCAATAAAATGAAAAAACTGACTTCAATGAATTTTATAATCGGAAGCCTCCTGGGTTGTTTAGTATTGTTATCCTGCGCTGAAAAATCAAAAGAAAATAGTCAGACATTCGACCTTAAGAAAATAGCAACTGCAAATTCAGTCACTTGCACATTTGTTGATGGAAAGGGATTCTCAGGGCCTGTTCTGAAAGTGAAACCAGCAACTGAAAATACTTCTGTGACAATATGGAAAAAGGGTGACAACGGTAACTGGAAGGAGGCAAATTATTTTGTCTTTGAAGTATTTGGCGACAACGACTATAGCGGAGTTATCACCCTGGAATTTTACAAAGAGACCAGCCGTACTTCCGAAAAAATTGTCCTACAGAGTGGGGAAGTCACTGAAACTGAAAAAGAATCTCCATGGTTATCATGCCTTCTGGGGATAAATCCACAGCTAAAAACAAAAGTGGTATTTCCTTTAAGCTACCTTGATGCACAGGAGATATTTATTCCGCGTTCCCCTCGTCAGCTCAAGGGGACTATTACCGGAAACCGGCTGGATCCGGAAGATATTATAAAAGTCAATTTGAAGTTCGGGCCTTACAGCAACCCATATTTCACACCTGAATATGAAATAGCCTCAGCAGAACTGATGGATTCTCTTCCTCAACCATTTGAACCTCTGCCTGAACCGATTATTGATACTTTCGGCCAAAGGATCGGAAAAGAATGGCAGGGGAAGATCAGGAATGAGGAGGAACTTATTTCTCTCAACCTTGAACTCGAAAAAACTCTTGCGGGCTCCGGAGGGAATAGTTCATTCAGTAAATACGGCGGATGGAAAGAGAAACGTTTCAATTCTACCGGATTTTTCAGGACCCAACACGATGGGAAACGATGGTGGCTGGTTGATCCGGAAGGATATGCTTTTCTGAGTGTTGGTGTTGACTGTATGCGATCGACATCTTCAGGCCCTGTTACAGGAATTGAGGATCTTTTTGAATGGCTTCCGGTGAAAAATGATACCAGGTACAGTGAATCAGTCTCGGGGAATGAGAAATCAATTGTTGTTGATTTCTACAAGGCAGACCTTATAAGAATATTTGGAAGTGACTGGAAGGCAAGATGGAGCAAAATGACAGCAGATATGCTCAGGAACCTCAATTTTAATACAGTTGGCAACTGGTCGGAAATTAGTTTCGCAAAAGAAAACAAGGTTGCATACGTCCTGCCACTGAGCCGCTTTCCCGGGACTAAAACCCAGCTTTACCGGGATTTTCCTGATGTTTTTTCAGAAGAATACAAAAAGAATTCTGAGGAATTTGCCAGGCAATTGAATGATTATAAAGACGATCCTTATCTGATTGGGTATTTTCTAAGAAACGAACCACAATGGGCTTTTGGATACCATAACCTTGCCTATGAGATGTTTGCAACCGGTCAACCGTCGGCAACTAAAGATGAATTTGTAAAATGGATAAATTCAAAATACAACAGCGATATTCAGACTTTCAATAAGTCATGGAACCTGAAAATCGAAAAATTTGATGATCTCAGGGACCTGACATTCAAGAATTACCCTTCACCAGCAGCCGACAGTGATTTTTACTCCTTCTCTACAATAATGGTAAGAAAATATGTCGATATCCCCTGTGATGAGGTCGTAAAAGTTGATAAACACCATCTTAATCTTGGTATGCGTTACGCCTGGATCAGCTCGGATCTGTTATATAAGGCTGGTGAGAGGTTTGATGTTTTCTCCATTAACGGTTACGGGTATGCTCCACCACCGACTGCCGAAATAGCCAGAGTAAGCAATAAACCGGTGATGATCGGAGAATTCCATCATGGGGCTGTCGACATGGCGCTTCCTGCAACAGGGATTACCGGAGTCGTTAGTCAAAATGAAAGAGCTGCAGCTTACCGCAATTATGTTGAGCAGGGATTCTCGCGTCCTGAACTTATAGGGATGCACTATTTTCAATGGGTCGATCAACCTTATTACGGAAGGTTTGATGGGGAGAATTATAATATCGGCATTGTAACGATCCAGAATCTTCCTTACCATGAACTAACACAGGCAATGAGAATTACAAATGAAAGAATTTATATGGTAGGAAGCGGACAGGAGGCGCCTTTTAAAGCTGAAATCACAAAGATCCCGCCAATCCATTACTAAGTCGGTATGAAGTTCGGGATTATTATCTTCTGGCTGTTGCCCTGTCGGTAAATAATGTCTTCAGCTCTTCTCCCTCAACTTTGAAATCTTCAGCATTTTCAGGCTGAATTAAATAAACGACCTGTTTGGGCTTTAGTCCCCTTTCGATAACAATATTCTTATCATTCGATTCGCCGGTAATAACGATCTGCTTTGTTTTGTCTTTTGTATAAACGAATGGTATTCCATCAATTCCTGCATGCACGCATTCTGTAGGGATATAAATAACATCGCTGAATGTTTTGATAACCACTTTGTTACTGGTTGTCATTGACGGGCGGAGCTCAGGGTCTGATCCTTCAAGCTTCACCATTACCTCGAAAACTTTTGTGTCGGTATTCTCAAGCTTCTCTCCGATATTTGCTACCGTATAGATCTTACCCGAGAATTGTTTATTTGGAAATGCGTCAACCCTGATTTCAACATTCAGTCCAGGGGTTACTTTGGTTATCTCAATTTCACTTATAAATATTTTCGAAAGCAGTGATGACAGGTCTGGTAGAGTTGCAACAGTCCTTTCCATAGGATTAATAGAAGATCCTGCTTTAATTTTGTTTCCGCGGCGGTCCCTTTTATATACGACCATGCCTGGCGATGGTGCCTTTATTGTAAAACCGGCAAGGACTTCTTCAAGGCTTGCCACTCTTCTGGATATCCGATTATACCACATAGTCTGTGTGGCAATATCTCTTTTAGCCTGTGCAACCTTAAGCTGGTACCCTCTTTCTCTCTGTTCCAGGAGCCTTTTTTGCCTTTCAAGATCGATCTCAGCCTGCCTTATAGTTGTAGGAGGTTCAAATCGCGAATTGCGCAATGTAATCTCAGCCTCTTCAAGAGTATGTTTCTGATTTCTTATATTATTTCTTAATGTCGTCAGAATTACAGCAGTGTCAAGCTTCTTCATTTCAAGATTGTTCCTGAAAGTTGAGAGTCTTTCACGCTCGTCCTTCAGAGTATTGTCAAACTGTGTCTTATCGAGCGTAGCAATATAATCGCCCTCCTTTACTTCGGTACCCTCAGGGACAATATCCTGTATCTTAAGGTCGGATGCATGAAAATCCCTGCCCATGCTTATTTCCGGCGCCTTTATGTCTAGTGAATTTTCGGCAAGGATCTCTCCCGATGCTGAAATTGATATTTCAAAATTGCCTTTTTCTGCTTCAGTAAACAGATGATCATCATCTGTTTTTGTTGTCAGTTTATTGATAACAAACATTGCAACAAGAGTTGAAGCTACGACTATTATTGTTATTATAAGTGTTCTCTTCATTGCGCAAATTCGGACTTAATAAAAATTTCAGATATAAATAATGGAACGAAAATATGAAATTTATTTACGCCATTCCCCTGATTTAAACTTATTTAACATATTTAACAAAAAATTATGATAATGTCCGACGAAAAGTATGAGATTACCTTCGGTGGACCCGGCTGCGCAACTAATGTCAAAAATTAATAAGGTAAATATTATCAGTCACGGTTATTTATCCGAATTTCAGATTTTCCAGGAACCTGATCAGCCTGTACATCATATATCATCCAACCAATCGTTTTCTGCGCCAGTTGTTGGAATTATTCCTTTTTGGTGTATTGGGCCTGGGCCGGTTATGATTCCCATGTTCCTGTTTCGGGGCTTTCACAGGATTGTTATCAATCAATGGAAAAGGGTGATTATCAACAACCTGTATTTTTTTTGTGATCAGTTTTTCAATATCTCTCAGATATTCTTTTTCGTCTGCATCGCAGAGTGAAATAGCTGTGCCGTTTGCACCGGCTCTTCCTGTTCTGCCAATCCGATGTACATACGTTTCGGAGATATTTGGAATCTCATAATTAATAACATATTCAAGATCATCAACATCAATTCCCCTGGCAGCGATATCGGTCGCTACCAGCACTCTTGTTGTCCGGGCTTTGAAATTTGAAAGTGCACGCTGGCGTGCGTTTTGTGCCTTATTACCATGGATCGCTTCAGCGCTGATATTTTTCTTTTTAAGCACCCTTACGACTTTATCAGCGCCATATTTGGTTCTTGTGAAAACCAGAGCTGTTTTGATCTTTTCATCCTTAAGGAGATCGAGGAGGAGGGCATTTTTATTTACTTTATCAGTGAAGTAAACATACTGGTTTACTATTTCAACTGTAGATGCAGATGGAGTAACTTCTACTTTTACTGGTTTATATACTATTGTACCTGCCAGCTTTATGATCTCAGAAGGCATGGTAGCTGAGAAAAAAAGTGATTGTCTTTTTTTAGGCAGTGCTGCAATAATTTTCCTTACATCGTGGATAAAACCCATATCGAGCATTCGGTCCGCTTCATCAAGAACAAAGATTTCCACATCCCTTAATGAGATAAATCCCTGGTTCATAAGATCAAGCAAGCGGCCTGGGGTTGCCACCAGTATATCCACGCCGGTTCGCAGAGCTGCTGTCTGAGGATTTTGATTTACGCCTCCGAAAACTACAGTACATGTTAACCCGGTATGGCGGCCATATGCTTTAAAACTTTCCTCAATCTGTATAGCAAGCTCCCGCGTAGGGGTTACAATAAGGCTCCTTATTTTTCTTTTCTTATCGAATGATTTGTTTTTGCTCAACATCTGAAGGATCGGCACTGCAAAAGCGGCTGTTTTTCCTGTCCCTGTCCGGGCACAACCTATCAGATCGATTCCCCTTAGCACGATAGGAATAGCCTGTTCCTGAATTGTAGTAGGTAAAGTATATCCTTCCTCTTTTAAAGATTTAAGAATAGGTTCAATGATATTCAATGACTCAAACTTCATAAAAAAATATTAGTATATTATTTGTGAAATAAAAACTGCCTTGTAATGGCGGGGATTATTCCGTGATTAAAAACGCAAAGGTACTGTTATTTGACCGGGGAATTTTATTTAATTTGTTTTTTATTTAAACACAGATTGGTGAAAAATATTTTAGTTTTTTGGTTATTCTCATTTGTTTCAGGAGTTCTGGTTGCACAGAATACTGATTCAATAGATGTAACAGACACGATAATTTCGCACAGTCTGTCGGAAGTAGTTGTTTCGGCTAACAGGTTCAACTCCCTGGGTATAAATACTCCTGAGGCCATAAGGATTCTCAACAGCGGACCTGTTAAAGATTTCCAGCTGAGAACATCTGCGGAAGCCCTGTGTTTATCACCGGGTGTTTTCGTCCAGAAAACCAATCATGGCGGAGGTTCTCCTTTTATTCGTGGATTGACAGGTAACCAGACCCTACTGTTAATTGATGGTATAAGGATGAGCAATTCAACCATGCGTTATGGTCCGAATCAGTATTTTAACACAATAGATGTCTTCTGTCTCGACAGGATGGAAGTCCTTCGTGGCAGCGGGTCAGTTCAATATGGTTCCGATGCCCTCGGTGGAACAGTTCAGGCATTCAGCCACGAACTGACTAACACAGAAAAAGCCGATTGGGGAGGGAGTCTGCTTACACGGATAGCTACACAGAACATAGAACAGAGTCTCCATGCCGGATTAAGCTACAGTAATAAAAGCACAGCTTTAAGGGCCGGGATTACATGGCGTAATTTCGGTGATATTGTTGGCGGTGATACAACCGGACGTCAGGGCCCTACCGGTTATGATGAATTCGATCATGATTTTAAGGGCAAGGTTAAGCTTTCACCAAAATCTTCTCTTATAATTCTTTATCAAAACGTCAATCAGAAAAACGTACCGGTCTATCATAAAATTCTCCTTGAGAATTATGCTATTAACAAGACTGATCCCCAGAAACGGAAACTGGCATATATAAAACTGAACCAGGAAATTTATGCAGGAATTTTTAAATCGGCAGTTTTCACGGCTTCGTATCAACAGACCCGCGAAGGAAGGGAGAGCCGGAAAAACGGATCACAAATGCTCAGAAATGAATACGATAAAGTCCGCACTCTCGGATTCTCTGCTGAAGCAATTGTCTCAAACGATGATCAGTGGACAGGAAATTTTGGTTGTGAAATTTACAGCGATCTGATAAACAGCAGACGTACTGATACAGATCTGCTTACAGGAATGGAAACTGACAAGCGCGGCTTGTATCCCGAAGGAGCTACCATGAACAATATGGCACTGTTCACATTACATTCATTTGATATGATGAAATGGAACATTACAGCG